>SLKH01000179.1 GCA_007134665.1 Balneolaceae bacterium | reverse complement strand
TTCAGGGTTCTTCTTGACACTTCGTGTCAATAAGTTTTTAGTTAAAAAATTGCACCTTGCATCCTTTAAATCATTTCTTCCCGAACGGCATCAGCACGGATGTCCACCACTGGGTGGTACCGGTAACTTTGTATCGCTGGATGGCCCCGGCCGGGTCAACCCCTTTCGGACAGACTTCACTGCACTCGCCTACAAAAGTGCATTCATAAATTCCGTCATCAGCCAGCAGCGTATCATCTCGCACTTTACTGCCTTCATCGCGGCTGTCGTAGTTATAGCGCTGTGCAAGGGCAGCGGCAGCCGGTCCGATAAATTTCGGCTCAAGGCCCACAACAGGGCAAGCCGCATAACAGAGCATACAATTGATACACATGCTGTACTGTTTATACTCAGCGAGCTGTTCCGGTGTCTGAAGATACTCGCCTTCGGAGAGTGGTTTCTCCTTGTCACGGATAATCCATGGTTTCACCCGTTCTACCTTTTCCATAAAACCGTCGGTTTGAACCACGAGGTCACGAATTACTCCAAAATAGTCGAGTGGTGCGATCCAGACAGGCCCAGGGAGATACTGTTCTAAAAATGTTTCGCAGGTCAGTACCGGCACATCGTTGATCATCATCCCGCAACTCCCGCAGACACCCATCCGGCACGACCACCGGTAGGAAAGAGTGCTATCTATGTTATCCTTGACATAGTTGAGTGCGTCAAGGATAACCCACTCCTTTCGAAAAGGAATTTCATAATCCTGATAAAAAGGATTGGGATCTTTTTCCGGCAGATACCGGAGAACCTGAAGTGTTACTTTCGTATCCATTATGGTTGAATTAATATTATCAGTTACTGCGGATTGCTGGTTTCAGCTTGCTGTCCATACTTCCGTTCTCCGGGCGGCCATTTGGTGATTGTTACCGGTTTGTATTCAATCCTTGGAACATCACCGGGATTTCTGTAAGCCAGGCTGTGTGTCAGGAAATCATCATCATTACGATCCGGGTAGTCGATACGCTGGTGTGAACCCCTCGATTCTGTTCTTTCCAGTGCCGACTGTATAATCGTCTCAGCAACATCAAGCATATTTGAAAGTTCAAGGGCTGCAATAAGTTCTGTATTAAACGTAAAGCTGTTATCCTGTATTCGAACTCTTTTCAGGCGATCCTGCAGCGTTAATATGGCATCACGGGATGACGAAAGAGATTGTTCAGTACGGTAGATCCCGGCGCCGTTTTCCATCGCCCGGTGCATCTCCTTCCGGATATCGGCAATCGTTCCGGTACTCGTACCGTTGTCCGAAAAAAAGTTCTTTTCTATCCGTTTTCTTTCATCTTTGGCAAGCGCCTCCAGCTGCTGGCTATACGACAAACTTCGGGAAGCATATTCGGCCGCTGCTTTCCCAACACGGGCACCAAATACAAGCAATTCAGTAAGGGAGTTTGAGCCGAGACGGTTAGCCCCGTTAATACTCACGCAGGCGGTTTCGCCGGCAGCATACAGGCCGTCCATTGGTGTGGCCCCGTTAATATCAGTATGAATACCACCCATAATGTAATGAACAACCGGCCTGACCGGGATTAGCTCGTGCAGGGGGTCTATGTTCTCATATTTCCGGCAAAGCTCCCTGACAAACGGAATTCTCTCCTTAACGACCTCTTTTCCAAGATGGCGGACATCGAGATGTACATAGTGTCCGTAAGGGCCTTCGAGGGTACGCCCCTTTTCCTTCTCTTTTTCAAACGCCTGGGAGAGGCGGTCACGGGGCCCAAGCTCCATAGAACGCAGTACAGGTTTGTCCTCGGGTGTGCCCAGGTCGTAATCCTGCAGGTAGCGATACCCGTCTTTGTTGAGCAGGTGGCCTCCTTCGGCACGGGCTGCTTCTGTAATAAGTATACCGGTGAACGGCAGGCCGGTGGGGTGGTATTGAACAAACTCCATGTCTTTTAGCGGAACTCCTGCCCGGTAGGCCTGTGCCATTCCGTCACCTGTTTTGATATTTGCATTGGTGGTGAAGGGAAACACTTTACCACAACCTCCGGTGCACATAATTACACTTTTTGCAAGAATCGGCTCTATCTTTCCGGTAGCCAATTCAAGGGCAACAACCCCCTGGCAGCGTCCATCGTCGGTAAGTAGTGAGGTTACATAAAATTCATCATAACGCTGGATAGGTTCATATTTAAGCGTGGTCTGAAACATGGAGTGCAGCATGTGAAAGCCGGTTTTGTCTGCTGCGAACCAGGTACGTTTGTTTTTCATACCGCCAAATGAACGAACGGCAATGCTTCCATTGGGTTCCCGGCTCCAGGGACAACCCCAGTGCTCGAGCTGTATCATCTCTTCAGGGGCTTCTTTCACAAAAACTTCAATGGCATCCTGGTCGCAAAGCCAGTCGCCCCCGGAAATGGTATCATAAGCGTGGTCGTCAAGGCTGTCGTCAGGTTTAATGACGGCCGCTGCACCACCTTCAGCCGATACAGTGTGGCTCCGCATCGGGTATACTTTGGAAACTACGGCAATGCTCAACTTTGGATTGGTTTCGGCAACGGCTATAGCAGCTCGCAGTCCTGCACCGCCACCGCCTACAATTAGAACATCGTGCTCTTCTGGCCCGTAACGTGCCATGATACAGACTCCTCTAACAAGTTATCGATTAAAATAGTACTGCTTTTTTCAACAGACCATCATTTACAGATCAATTTGTTAAGACTTGCAAAGATCTTTGATTCGTTGATTTAGCCAGGCCAATAACAGGTGATTCGAAAACTTCTACCTTTCAATTAAGCAACCATCCGTTAAAAGTGCAAGCATTATGTGGCACTAAACATCCAGAAACGGTTGTGTTCCTTTCTCTTCCGGTGATGGTTTGAGTTTGTGTTTTTGAATGAAACGCTTGCAGGCATTCCAACGAAGAACTGACTCATCGTTCATTTCAGGACGGATTCTCTCAGCATTTTCGTAATGATTCATGGCGCGCTGTATGTAATCAAAGGCGATGTAACCGGCCCTCGGTGTCTGTCGTTTGGTAGCAGCTAAAGCCTGCCGCTCATAAATCAGTCCGGTACAATATTCAGCCTGATATGAATCGGTTAACTGAGCAACTTCATCCAGTGCTTTCGTAAGGTTGGTTTTGAATTTACCCTCGTCAAACTGGTCGGTGATCGCAAGCACAAGAGTATAAATTACTTTCTGGTTATTTGGATCGGTGCGTAAAATATCACGGCAGATACTTTCAGCCTGCCAGGGTTGGTTTAAAAGGCGGTAGTGATTGGCTTTATCAAGTGCAGCCGGTATCGCTTGCCTGGAAATTGGTTTCAGATCAGCCATATGGACAGGGATTAGGCGTTATACGGGACCCACTTCATATATAAGATAAACCTTGGGCTGAAATCTGCAAATAGTTGTCGGGAATTTCTTGAAGTGGAAGGAGTTCCTGCGGAGCTGTCTTTTTGTATTTTGGGTTCAGAATTTCTCAATGGAATGTTTTTTCCCGTCCCAGGAGTGAAGAAGTTTTCTAATTCCGGCAGGTTCACCGAATTTGTTTCGATCAATCTCGACAGTTTCCAAATGGATTGGTTTCCCCCAAAGATAGTAGAGGTTTTCAAGAGCACCAGACTCCATCATCGGGTTCAGCTCCTGGCCGGTGAACTCGTGCTTGAGGTAGAGCTCACGATTGTTGTTGTAGTTACCATCTTCAATCGTAATTACAGGTGTTCCATAAAGGCTGAAGTAATTTTTTAATACCTGTTTGATTCTAACCGGGTCATCTTCTGCTATGAACTGCTTTATCTCCCCGGTTTGCGGATCCACTGTCTCATTCCAGAGATAGATTTCTGCATCCCTGATAAACTCTTCATCAAAAAACTCCTCAATCGCCATTCGGTCAGTGTAATTTTTTCTTACTTCAAAGATTTTTTCGATCCCCTTGTTATGTTTCCTGTTGTAGGTGGTCCATTTGTCGGGATCTTTTGTTTCCCGGAATCTTTTTCCGTGCATGCCCCTGTTCCAGCGGTAGATCAAATCCTCATAGAGCTTTAACCCGACTCTGTACCAGTTAAGCGATTGTGGATTTTCCCGGGTTACCTTTGCGTGAAATGACGAGAATTCCATGTGTTCTTCGGGTGTGATGAGCTTTTTTTCATAAAGCCTTCTCATAATCTGCAGATGCACATAGGTTGCCCATCCCTCGTTCAACAGTTTGCATCGTTTCTGAAACTCAAAAAACATGGTCTGCTCCCGGATGGTAGAGAGGATATCTTTCTGCCAGTCTTCAAGAGGTTTGGGAGAGTGATCCATCACATAGCGCAGAATATCATAGACCGGAAGGGGAGGTGTTTTGTGTTTAAGTTTTGATATTTCTGATTTCAGTTTTTCGATTTCATGCTTATCCTGGTGAAATTCCCTTTTCTGAATGCCTCTGATCCGTTCCGTTTTTAAGTTAATAAGCCGTTCTCTGTAGGCTTCTTCGTCTTCCTGGTCACCAAGCAGGTCGGGCGGCAGGTGCCAGCAGACAGAAAAGGCACTGTCGATGGTTTGTTCGTATGCATCGAGGCCGTACTCTCTCTCATACTCCCGGAACCGTTTTTCTGCATTCCGGGCTTCGCGGGCCAGGTCCATGTAATCGGCTGCACTGCGCATGTACTTGTTTTCCAGATTAAAATCCACATGTCCGTACACATGTGCCATCACAAGGATATTGAGAATAACCGGGTTGGTTTCAACCAGGAACGCTTTAGGCGGAATGGAGTTCCAAACAGTTTCGTACGGTATACCGGCTCCCTGATGTTCGTAAAGTGTTTTCTGCTTGTCGTAGTCTCTGCCAAAACTCCAGTGCGAAAAATTACTTGTAAATCTGTAAGCGATCGATTCGATCATTTTACGGGATGAGACAATTTCAAACTCAGTTTCTGTGGTGCTCAGACCCATCTCTTGAGCGATCTTGCTGATCTCTTTTTCAATGTTATTCAGCCTGTCGATCTGCTTCCGGTTCATGATCTCCATCTCTCTTTTTTTAAAAATTCCTGTATGGCCGGCAGGATGTGATCTTTATCTTTTATGACTATTCCCAGAAATGGGTGTTCTTTTTTCCCAACGATGACATCCATCTCATCAATTTCAACTGAGTTAACATTCAGTTCTTTTTCAAACGCATTTTTTAATCCGGAAGAAAAGGGCCTCCCGTTAAGCCGGATCTCACCGTAACCCAGCATATTTACCTTTATGTCATCAATCAGTTTTTTAGCTTCGCTTATGGTGGCTTCGGAATCCCAGTCTTCACCGTCCGAAAAATGGAACAGGTAGACATTCCAGGTATCCGTCGGATATTGTGACTCAATCGTGCTTCGGGCAAGTTTGTATGCCTCAGCGCATCTTGTTCCGCCTGATTCCCCGGTTTTAAAGAAAGAGTCTTCATCGACAAAACGTGCTTTGGCATGATGTACGATAAACCTCACTTCAACGTGCTCGTACATCTGTTTCAGAAATTCATTGATCCAGAAAAGCATTGAGCGGGCCAGGTATTTTTTATCGGTGGTCATGGAGGCAGAAACATCCATCATTGCAAAGATAACCGCATTGGAGTGGCGGGTTTTCTCCTCTTTGATATTCATATACCGCATGTCTTCGCTGTCGAAGATTGGAAAGGGCTCAACCTGGCTGAACCGGGTTTCGATACCCTCTTCCAGCAGGTTCAGTGCTTCACCAAGGATTCCATCGGCCTCTTTCAGGGCTGTGTAGCAGGTAAGTTCATCTTTCCCGGTTTCTTCTTTCAGGGTTTCGAGATAGGCGTAGAACCGGCCGATCCCCCGTTTTCCTGTCTGGCGTTTTTCCAAAAGGATGTTGGGCCCCGATCGGGTAATTCCGGAAATTCTGAACCCCGTAACTGTTTCCAATTTGGCCCGGTCTTCTTTCTCTTTCAGGTTGGGCAGCCCGAGATCTTCAAGCATGAGGCTGATCACCTCTTCAATATCAACCTCACTTTCGATATAGTCTTCTCCGGGCATGTCGCCCGGTTTACCGGGCTGCTGACCCGACCCGGGCCTTCTTCCGATAACGGCTCCTTTTTTCCCAGAACCCTGGCCTATTCCAGAGCGGGTATTTTCACCCTCGTCTTTCCGGTTCCCGGGCCTGAAATCAGGGATGACAATCTCACGAATAGGGATCTTTACTTTCTTCCCTTTCTTTTGGGTAATGATCGAACTCTCGGATATAATTTTCCGGATCTCCTTTTTGATAGCCTGTTTCTGCTTTTCGCGATGGCGTTTGGCATCGCGTTTACCCTTTTCTTTGTATTCGCTTCCTCTGCGTACCGGCATATTCTCTAAGAACTTTTAGTTTTTCACCTTTCACTTCTTGCCTCTCGCTTCCTCACTTCACCTGCTTAAAATTTCTGTTACTTTTTCAATGGCCTCTTTGGCACAAATTTCACAGAACCCGCGTTTGTTGATCAGATTCTGATAGATCTGTTCGCCCTTTTTCATTTCAGACTCTTCCCGGGCACGGTCGGTTGAGAGTACCAGGTGCAGATTGTCTCTGGCGTCTTCAAGTACTTTATCCTCAATTGCCTTTTGAAGTGGCCGGTAGCTGTCGGGGCCGAAATCATCCCGGGCGTGTTTCAGCTCCAGGATTTCACCGCGGAAGATATCCGCTTCCTTTTCAGATACCTTCATAAACTTCTCAACCGAGCGAAGAAATTTATAATCTGGTTCCATCACTTCGCCGGTAACGGAATCGCGTTTATAGCTGCCCGTTGTACCTCTTACATATTTTCGCTTGAGTTTACGGGCATACTCTGCCTCTCGTATGTATTTCTCAAACAGATCGTCAATAAGATCGCCGTACGTTTCCAGGTAAGCCTTGGAGACTTCTTCCATAATCATCTGTTCAAACTTTTCCATCACACTGGAGCCTTCACCTGATGTAAGGCTGTCGAGATATGAGTCGATCTCCTCAGCATCGTATCCCATGCGGTGCCGGAATACTCCTTTCAATGCTTTGATCGCATTCAGGTGGGTGAGACATCCATTGTCATCATCGATTTTTGCAAGTGCCTGGTTCAAGGCGGCAAGAATATCGCGTGATGAAACACCGAACATACCTTCCCGTTCTTCAATATCGTCGGAAACCTGCCCCTCTTTGATCAGTTCCGTGAGGTCAACCGGCTGCTGTTCTTTGTCGATTAGTTCAACCAGGTCTCCGTTGTAGGCTTCGAGTTTTGTCATCTTGTCTACTCCCATATCCGACTCTTTCAGTCGCGAGAGGATAGCAAAAATGGCTGCCAGCCGGAAGACTTCCGGTGCGATGTGAATTTTTCCAAAATCGAATTCGGACTCCTTCTCAATCAGTTTTTTGTAGACTTTGATTTCATCGTCAATCCTAAGCGGATAAGGAAAAGGCACACTGTAGATTCGGTCATGGAGCGCCTCGTGAGCCCGGTTGGCAGTAAACTCTTTATATCCGGTAAGGTTGCAGTGCCCGATGACTACTGTATCTACCGAAATATGCGGGAAACTGCTGCCATGAACTTTAATTTCCTGTTCTTCGGCTACATTAATGAAAACCCAAAGCAGACGCTCGTCAATACCTTTTTTCAGAAACTCCCTGCCTTCAGTAATACCGCGGTTACCCCGCTGCAAGGCGCCATCCAGCCAAAACGCATTCGGATGATTCCGGCCGTGTTTAGGGTTATTGGTAATCCCGATATTCTCGTGCCCGATCAGGTCGCCCACATCCTGTGTCTTTTCATCTGAAGGCTCAAATGAACCGATACCAACCTGATTTTGGGTAGAGAAGCGTATGCGTTCAAGTTCCACTTTCCACCAAAGTTTCTTACCTGATTCAGGGTCATAGAAGTCTCCAAACTTTTCAGAAAAGAGGCTCATTCGACAGTGAGGGCACAAATCTCCCTTGATGGGCGGAATGCCCAGCTCTTCTTCGATCGGTTTTTCAACCCCCAGCCTTCCGGCCCGTTCCGGATCCCAGTGGTTGATCCTTAGAAATTCAGGAAGAGCATGCAACGGGTCTTCATTCATCGGGCAACCTTTAATCCGGTAGACCGGGTGCTCATTGTAATTTTCCAGTGCCCTGATGATCGTTCTTACAAAAGTGGATTTACCACTGGCGGGCGGCCCCACAAGCAGCAGGATTTGCTTAGCTGTTGAAGCCCGTTTGGCACCTGCCTTAAAATAATCGGCAATCTCCTCCACAGCTCTTTCAACACCAAACAACTCATCAGAAACCAGTTTGTAGCGGCTGCCGGCCTGCAGAATCTCTTTTTCCCGTTCGGATATTTCATCCCGGCCTGCTTTTTCAAACATTTCCCAGAGGCGTTCAGGAGAGGTCTGGGCAATTTTTGGATTGTCTCTGACAAGGCCCAGGTAATCTTTCAGAGTGATAACCGATTCTTTCTCTTCCTGAACCTCCTTGCTTTTCTTTATGATATCATCAAAATTAAGCTTTTTATTCTTACTCATTGAACTATACACCTCAGTAAGTTTTTAGTAAGTAACTGTGATTCAATAAATCTCATTCTCTCCTTACTCTGTGCAATGTTTGCAGAATTGAATAGTATCACCCATTTCAGCAAAACAGCATGATGTTGTATACACCAGAAAAAGCATTTTAACATATGCTATCAGGGGTGACAGCCTCCCGGTTTATGCAACACCAGATTAACCAACAAATAAGAAGAGGGTATTTTTTCTTCTTATTTAACGTCTGTTTACGATGTCAATTGTTCAGAGAATGTGAGAATAGCTTTTGAATGAAGTCAATTAGAAATGGATTCAATCATGAGAGTACTAATAAATATGTGGATTCAGAAAGGCCCGGAACGGAGTAACTCAAAGTCTCTCATTCTTTTGATTTATGATGAAGTTTGTCCAGGTAGCGGACGATATACTTGCCAAATATGTCAAATTCAAGATTTACTCTGTCTCCCTTTTTCATATTTTTTAAATTTGTATAATCCCAGGTATATGGGATGATAGCAACCGTAAAACGATTCTCTTCCTCACGGGCAACAGTCAGGCTGATTCCATCCACCGCTATACTGCCTCTGCCTACGATGTATGGTATATATTCTTCGGGATAGCTGATGGTAATCAGTTTGTCGTTATCATCAACTTCTATTTTTTCAATCATTCCCATCGCATCAACATGGCCCTGAACAATATGCCCTTCGATGGCTTTATTTATGGTGAGTGAACGCTCCAGGTTTACTTCATCTCCTTGTGTAACGGACTGAAAAGATGTTTTTCTAAGGGTTTCTTCTACACATTGTACTTTAAATGTTTCACTATCGCTGGATACTACCGTCAGGCAGACTCCATTGACGCTAATGCTTTCATCTACGTGGGTATCTGCCGCAAATGAGCAGGATATGACCAATTCTTTGCCACCACTGAGCGGGTTAACAGATTCTACAATGCCGGTTTCAGCAATAATTCCAGTAAACATAGTTTTTAAATTTTAGCAGTTAATAACATGTCATCACCTACTCTGTTCCAGTCGAATTTGTGAAATGACCTGATATCTTCCATTCTGTTTATATCCATCCCGATCAGTGAACGGGTACCGCCACCAAGTAACCTGGGTGCTATAAAGAGTTCAAGCTGATCAACCAGGTTTTGTCTGAGTAGAGCTGATGAAAGAGATTGCCCCCCTTCTACAAGTATGGATGTAATACCCTGTTTGCCAAGCGATTCAAGGGCTGATTTCAGGTTAGTATGATTATCATATTTATCAACAATCAGAATTTTGCCCCGGAAATAATTTGTCTGCATCAGTTTCAGCATCGGGTCAGCATCCTGCTCAGCTTTTTTGTTATTGTGAGTGATGATAATTGTTTTCTCTTCATATTGATCTGAAAACAAGTTGTATTCTTTTGATAAACTATAAGGGCCATCTATAACGACACGTACCGGCTGGCGGCCTTCAACGTGTCTGACAGTCAAAGTTGGGTTATCCAATTCAACGGTATTTCTGCCAACCATCACAGCATCATATTCCGAACGCCATTTGTGGACAAGTTCCCTTGATATTTTTCCTGATATCCACTTGGAATCACCGTTGGGTGCAGCAATGTATCCATCAGCGGTTTGAGCAATTTTCAATATCAGGTAAGGCCTGCCGAACTCCATGTGATGGATAAAAAATCTGTTCAGATCACGGGCCTGATCCTCCAGTAATCCTGTTTCTACCCGGAAACCCTTGTTTTTCAGATATTCAATTCCTTTTCCATTCACCTCAGGGTTTGGGTCTATCATAGAAATGACAATTCGTTTCAGCGGTAATTCCCCCAGCATTACTGAACAAGGTGGAGTTTTACCATGATGACTGCATGGTTCAAGTGTCAGATAGACAGTTGCATCTTCCAGCAATGACGGGTCTTTCACTGAATTTACTGCATTCACTTCAGCATGAGCTTTCCCGAAGCGTTCATGGAAACCTTCACCAACAATATTTCCTTCTGAGGAGACAATGACGCAACCGACCATCGGGTTTGGTGATGCATAGCCGATTCCCTTTCTTGCGAGATTCAGGGCACGCTGCATCCAAATTTTATCTTGTTTCGTGAAACCCATATTTAAAAATAAAAAAGGGCAGTAACATAAATTGTCCTGCCCTTGAATTTAAAACATGTAAAATTTACCAATTATCCTCCCATTAACCGGAATCGGTTGTCACGGATAGTTGCATCTTTTTTCATTTGCTCGAGCCATACATTTCCAAATACCGAATATTTTTGTTGTTCGAGCTGTTGACGTAATTCCCTGCGTTCATCTGAACTCATTTGAGCAGGGTCAGCAATGGAGAGATCATTTACCTCAACGACAAATGCAGCACTATTTCCCTCAAGTACTCCTGAACGGGCACCTTCTTCGAGTCCAAAAACTGCACCGATGATACCGGGTTCTCGTCCTGCACCTGAGATGGTATTTGCGCCAAATCTGACATTATTTGCTGTTTGAATCTCTTTTCCTGAAGCTTCTGCAATTTCTTCAAGTATCTGAGCACCCTGATATACTTCTTGTGCCCGCTGTGCAGTGGCTTCTCTTCTCTTCATATCCCGTAACCTGCTTTCAATCTGGGAACGAACTTCACTTAGTGGCCGCGGCCCGGCTGAAATTACTTCAGTCATTTGTACGACTACAAATTCATTTGCAAGCTCAATTCCATCGGAAATTTGCCCTCTTCTCAATCGTTCAAGTTCGTTAACCAGGGGCCGGGCTTCACCGATACCAGGTACCACTGATGTACCTTTCGTTGCACTGCCTGTGTGGATTTCATATCCCTGTGCTTCAGCTTCAGCCTCAAACCCATCTTCATTAGCAAAGAAACTGAACTCTTCAGCTTCTTCTGCAAGCCTGTCAACCGTAGCGATCGGATCTGCAATAACGATATAAGAAAACACAGCAAATTTTATTTCACCATTACGTTCATCCACAAGTTTGAACATATGAGGGTTGCCGTCAATCATATACACATCACTTACTTCACCAACTTCAAGATCAAGAACCGGACTATATTCTTCCCTGATTTCATCTCTGCTGACAAAGCTATCCTGGAACGAGGTAGCTGACTGATACTGTTGCATAAAATCCTGGTGGTTTTCCGCATCTGCGAAAAGTGTTCTGAGTTCTTCAACATCCTGTCTGATTCTCAGCGTATCTTCACTTGTAGGAGTTTTGTCGAAAGAAACATACCGGAAGCGATAGGATTCTTCACGATGAAACTGATCGCGGTTGTTATCATAATAGGATTGTATTTCACTGTCAGTCACTTCAATTTCATCATCTGAAATTTCACTGTAAGGAAATCGGACAAACCGGATATCAGCATAACTGTTTTGTTTTTTATAAGCCTGGTTGATATCACTTGAGCTGACTCTGAGGCCAGACGCAATGAAGTTCGACATCTTCTGTTGTCTTCGGTTCTGGCGAAGCTGCTGTTCGATCATCATCCATATCTGCTGATTTTCCGGGGCTTCAATTGCCGCTCTAAGTGCGATCCGGTCAATTCTGCCATCTTCATCCTGGAATTGTTGTCTGATAAACGGATCAGGATTTTCACCCGTAATCATATTCACCAGTTCCTGGTCAGTAACTGTTATTCCAAGTTCGTCCATTTTCTGTGCCATCAACCGTTCTGCAACCAAATCCTCCCAGGCTTGCTCTTCATAGAAAGTCCTCATCTCCGTGGTCATTGGGGTATTGGACTGTTCATTATATTGTTCCACGTAATAACTGACGCGGTTGTTGTACTCTTCGTGTGTAATGTTATCACCGTTTACGGATCCGAGGTATGCCGGCCCGCCAGCGAGTGCATCGAATACTTGTGTATCCTGTAATACCCATAAAACTCCGAATGAAAAAATCAGTACCCATAAAACAATTGGAGTACTGTTTCTCATTTTTGACATTGCGCCCATAAAAAACCTCTTAAAATCTTGTTTATCGTTTAAAAAACCATTGAATCAGGCTTACAGACCCGATTTAAACATAGTCAGTCAGCCTGTAAATATACGGTAACACGCTGCGAACAGCAACGAGTACCAACTAAATAACGCAGAACCCGGGTTGAAATTTTAGAACACTTCGATCAGGCTCATGTGCCTAAGGTATCTTCCGGGATTTTCGTTAATTCCCTTAATCAGGTTTCGAAGTTCGATCGATAGGCTGTCTGCGTTTTCATAAAGAGAAGGATCGTTGACGAGCCGGCCGATGGTGCCATCTCCATCGTTGATTTTAAGTAAAATCTGATTGAGATGGTCTACCGTTTCATCCAGTTCTTTACTGATTTTTTTTAAATCTTCAGATGATTCTTTCAGGTTAGCCATTAAAGTATCGGCATGCGGCCTGCTGTCTGTCATCAGTGTGTCGAGTTGCGCAAGCATATTATTGGCAGATATGATTGCTTGCTCAAGCTCCTGTTGTCGTGAAGTAAGTAATTCTGATACTGTACTGGTTGTTACTTCGATGTTATTGATAGCCTGGCTGATTGTTTCCCGGCTATCTTCATCCAGAGTTCTGTTCAGTTGCATTAAAAACCGGTTCAGTTCAGTGAAGGATTCAGTAATGTCATCGCCCAGTTCCTGACCTTTTTCTGCCAGTGTTTCCATCATGGTATCGATATAAACACCTTCTATTTCTTCGCCATAGCCGATACTCTGATCCGATGAACCACGCTGAATTACAATTGCTTTTCCGTCAATCAACCCGATAGAAGTCAGTTGTGCAATAGAATCATCCGGTATGTTAACATCCAGCTCAATAGAAAGTGTAACTCTGACCAGGTTGTCTGATGTCAGCTGAATATTTTTTACTGATCCGATTTTTACACCGTTCATGTAAACAAGATTCCCGGTTCCCAGGCCATCCACCCGTTCAAACGTTGTTGTTATTTCATGTGATTGCCGGAAGATGGGCATATCGCTCATAAACCGAAATCCGATATATCCGGCAATAATGGCCAGGATCACTGTGATACCTACTTTAATTTCATTACTCATTTTCAATCTCTGTAGTTAAAACGTTTTACAAAACTGAATCTGTTGACTCATTGGTAATCAGCTTCATCAATAGATATTTCTTACCTGTAATAATCACTGTTTAAATCTGATATTGGCTGGCGGTTACAAAATTGATTAATTCCCGGTGCTTACTGTTTTTCATGTCATGAACCGACCCATGCCAACTTAACTTTGCCTGATCCAGAAAAGCAACATTATCTGCAACTTCCAGTACACTGTGCATATCATGAGTGATCACAATTGAAGTTATGTTCAAAGCATCGGACATCCGGATAATCAATTTATTGATTTCGTCGGCTGTTTCCGGATCGAGTCCGGAAGTGGGTTCGTCGTACATCATATAATGAGGTTTTAATATGGTAGCTCTTGCCAGGCCTACCCGCTTTCGCATTCCACCTGATAATTCTGATGTCTGTTTATCTT
>SLKH01000007.1 GCA_007134665.1 Balneolaceae bacterium | reverse complement strand
TGCAATATTTTATTAGCATACTTAATCAATCGACGTTCAGTTCTATGAACATATACAACCATCAACGAACCATACACGATGAACAACTGACAAGTCTATATTCCTGGCGGGTAAGACAAAACTATGCATCCACCCGGAAACGCAATACCCGCCTTTACAATAAGCCCACTTTATCATACCGCTCCACTCCAAATCAAACCCTCACCCATATTCGACATCAGATCGGTGTTCGGCGTTCAACATTCATTATTCCATCCCGCCCCTGTCATCGGTATGATGAATAAAAATAGCCTCCCCTGAACGGATTCAAAGGAGACTATTTTTGATAATATTATTGATTGATCTATCCTGTTGTAAAAACAGGCTTCAGGCCTTGGATTACCCGATCAGATCTGATCACCGCTTACATCAAACTTTACCAGTTTAGTTTCTCCATTTTTCTGTAAAGTCACCTCGTACGTCACTTTGTGCTGGTCAAAATCTTTAACTGTTGTTTTGTTTGAAATCATCGTCCATCCGTTATGATCTGTTACCAGGTTACGGAGAATGTGTTTTGGAAGTTTTGAATCAGTACGAATGAGCGTTGCTTCTTTCAATCGGCCACGGTTATCATACGATGCCTGAACACTGACATTATTTGAGAAACTTTCCAGTTGATACTTTCTGACCGGTGACTGGTCATTCGGTATGAACTCTATATGCCATCCCTGTTCTTTAAAGTCAGGATTATTTTTCAGGCATTCGATAGATTGAAAACAGGTGTATACATTCTGCCTGATATCAATCGGAGCTTTTCTGTAAATCATCTCTCCATCATGATTAAAATGGATTTCCTGATCGTGCTGACTTTTTTCCAGTTGAACGATGTAAGTCGTGTTTTTGGGATCGAAATCCTTTACAATCACCTGATTGGAGGTCATTTTCCAGCCTGAAAATTCCGGCTGAGAAATCTGATTACGGACTGCCAATGGAAGCCGGGTATTTTTTCGAATATGTTCAGCTTCAATGAGTGATCCGTCTGAATCGTAGATTGCCCGGATCTCTTCATTTTCTGCCTGTCCTTTCAACATATACTTCGAAACATTGCTGACATTCTCATTCGTAAATGAAATGTTCCATCGGCGCAGTGATAAAAAGTGGGTATCTTTTATACAGTCAAGATTTTGCAGGCAACTATAATCACTTTCTGTAATTATAATTGGTGCAAACTCAGCTACTTCAGGATAAATTAAAGCGAGGCCGGGCTGCTCCTGGGCATGTATATGACCAGGGAGTGCGCATATCAGTAAAAGAAGTGCTGTCATTGTCAATATTGGGGATTTCGTCATTTTCATATCAACTCCTCGAGCCTTTCAACTCAATTTTTTAATTCGTGTGATTATGTAAATGACTTCCTGTGATGTTACCCTTTCAAAGGTAACGTCTTAATTGCCTTAGACGAGAGGGAATAGTGAAAGTTGCAATTACCCGGAAATTATTTCATTATAACTTTATCGATGTTCCGAATGTAACCTTGGTAATCTGATCTCTTGAATGTTAAAATTTAAAATATTCTCGCTACCGGCTTCCTTTGTAGAGTTCATATTCCAATAACCGGCACTCAATAGTTGAATTAAACAAGGGGATTCTCTGATTTGTGCGAAGCCCGATTTTCTTTGCAAGATCAAAATTACCGGTTAATACAAACCCGGTTTTTCCCGGGCATTGATTTTTGAAAAAATCTCCGATCTGACTATATAAGGGTGCAAGCTTGCCCGGATTTTCAAGTCGTTGCCCATAAGGTGGGTTTAATACCACTACACCACTTCCATCAGGAACCGGGGTATCTTCGAATTCACAGGTATCGAACTGTATCAGGTGCTCAACTCCAGCCGTTATTGCATTCTTTCTTGCTGCCTTGATAGCTGCAGGATCATGATCGGTTGCTATGATTTTTCCGGGGATCTTTTTTCGTGTATTAGATCTGGCTTCATTTCGAATCTGTTGATAATATTCGTCGTTATAACCTTCAATATGCATAAACCCGAAATCATGACGGAGGCTTGCCGGAGGCCGGTTCAAACCCTTTAAAACAGCTTCGATGGCAAGAGTGCCGCTGCCGCACATTGGATTGATGAAATGCTGGTCGGGTTGCCACCGGGTTGCCTGGACGATTGCAGCTGCAAGACTCTCCTGAAGCGGAGCCGATACCGACTCTGTGCGATAGCCGCGCCTGGATAATGATTCACCGGATGTATCCAGAAAGATTCGGGCCACGGAACGATCCCAATAGAGGAAAACCACCGTTTGATTTAAATCGGGTCCGCTGTCGGGACGGTTGCCCTTTACCTTTCGGATTCGGTCTACAATCGCATCTTTCACTCTAAGGTTGGCAAATTGTGTATTATCGATGCTTGGATGGTCAATTCTGGATGTAACAGATAAATATCCATTAGCAGGAATATACTCCTCCCAATTAATGGAATTCAGCCATTGATAGAGTGCATCAGGGCCTCTCATGGATCGTCTTTCATCAACAAGAAAATGTATCCGATGAGCAGTACGAAGCCAAAAATTAAGCTTTATGGTATCATTGAGGTTCCCCTTGAGGTCCAGGCCGGTTTGACGCACCTTGAGGGATTTATATCCGAAATTACGTACTTCTTCCTCTAAAAAAGGAGCCATTGCCATCGGGCAGGTGATGGAAATCGTACTCCTTTTGTTAAAATCTGCCATAGTTTGATCACAGTAAACCGAAAGGAAACAGCTGAATTGGCTGTCAGGCAGGTCGAAAAAGTTGTTCCGGCCGCCAGCCTTTGTTTACAAAGCTGTTATATTAGTGGTGTTCAGGAATTGATTTCAACCAGCTCGATGTTAAAAACCAGATCTTCACCTGCAAGCGGGTGATTCGCATCCAGTGTTACCTCTTCTTCCTGGACCTCTGTAATTCTTACCGGAACAGCCTGTCCATCGGGTTGATTTAGCTGAAGTTGCATTCCAACCTGGGGTGTTACATCCTCTGGAAGATTATTCTTGGGAACTGAAATAACCAGATCCTCTCTCACTTGTCCGTATGCTTCATTGGCAGGAATTGTAACTTTGGTTTTATCTCCCTGTGTCATGCCTTCGACTGCTTTTTCGAATCCGGGTATCAACTGGCCGGTTCCAAGGGTAAATTCGAGCGGTTCTTTATTTTCAGATGAATCAAATACTGAACCATCTTCGAGTGAACCTGTATAGTGAACTTTTACGGTATCTCCGTCTTTTACTTTTGACAAAACTTGTCCTTTTATTTAATTCTTTAATTCAATGAGTTGCGTTACTCCGGGAGTTCCGGCGAACGCATTTGTAATATAAAGCATTTAAGTGCCACAAACGAGTGAAAACCCTTATGAGTCATATAGAGCTGAACGATCAAACACTGGAAAAAAGATTAATCTCAGCAGAAACGATCGCAGTGATTGGTTGTTCTGATAAAGAGTATCGCACCAGTTATCACATTGCAAAATACCTTCAACGATCAGGGTACAGGATTATCCCAGTGAATCCGAATATCAGTGAGAGCCTGAATGAAAAGTCGTACGCTTCGATGGATGACATCCCGTATGGCCAGAAAATTGACATTGTAGATATTTTCCGAAACAAGAAATATACGGCTGAAATGGTAAAGCAGGTTATTGACTGGTCTGACAAAACCGGGCAGAAACCGTTGATTTGGACTCAACTTGACGTATCTGTAAATGAAGCTAAGAATCTGGCAAATGCGGCT
>SLKH01000378.1 GCA_007134665.1 Balneolaceae bacterium | reverse complement strand
GCAAAAATCAGAATTGATAAAGTCATAATGATACCGCCCACAACGCTTATATCGATATAACTGATCCAGTCGGGCTGAAATAGCTGGCTGTCGGGGTTTGCATAAGATGCACCGGTGTTGGTTCTCCTCGGCATACCGATTAATCCGCCCCTCATCATACCCCATGAAAAGATGAATACACCGATCATCCAGATATATGGAACTGATAAGGACCACCCTTTCATTTTAATTTCTTTATTCAGGTATTTACCAAGCAGGTAAAGGCTCATTCCCATAAATGCCAGCAATACAGGCCCTGCAACAGTCAGGTGAAAGTGTCCGGGGATCCAGGCTGTATTGTGTACAGCAGTATTCATCTGGTAGGATGCATTGACAATTCCACTGATACCTCCAAAAATAAAGATGATCAAACCGGCAATGAGATATGAAAACAACCATCGGTCTTTTTCGAAATAAGGTAACTTGAACATCCAGCCGAAAAGCCCGGTACCTCCACGTTTTCGTCCGGCATACTCCAGCGAAGCTGCCAGTGTAAAAGCGGTAATCAGGCTTGGCAGTGCAACCATAAATGTGAAGAAGCCATGCAGCAATTTCCACTGAGCACCGATAGCCGGATCCATGTACTGATGGTGGGTTCCAACCGGAATGGAAAAAACGATGAACATCATGAATACAAGCCGTCCGGCCATATCGGAATAGAGCTTTCCTCCGGCAAGTTTTGGCATATAATTGTAATACATCACGTATGCCGGCAACAGCCAAAAATAGACAAGCGGGTGGCCAAAGAACCAAAATAACGTTCTGGCCAGCATCACATTGATTTCATCCACAAGGCCTAAGGACCACGGCAACAGCATGAATAATATCTCAACAGCAACAGCAAGTGTTGCGATGAACCACACAATAAATGTAGTAAACATCCCAACTACCGACAGGGGTGTTCGCTGCCCGGGATTTTCTTTTCTCCATCTTAAATACATTGGGATCCAGTTGAAAAAGGCAACCCAGGAACCTATCACGAGCAATGTCAATCCTATGTAGAAAAGTGGGTGAGCTTTCAGAGGCGGGTAGAACGTATAGAGTACAGTCGCTTCCCCTATATAAATCATCAATCCTGCCATTACCGAACCAAGCAGCATCAACACACCGGAAACCCATGCCCAGGTCATATTCATCGCCATACGTAAAGCATACGGTATAACAGCATTTCCAAAGGCAACGGCAAAAAACGTAGTAAATACTATTGCATTTAATACTCCGTGCATGGTAAGCCCTTTATAATAATCGGGGCCCATAAAGGGGTCACTCTGAACCATACCCGCCCGAAACAGTGTTTGCATTAAGCCACCATACACTCCAATAAACATCAATATCATTGGAATGATGAGCAATGTCCCCATCAGGTACTTGCTGGATTTGTCAATCTTCATCACATGCTCCTTCATGGCTGGCCTCCTGCACTTTGAACATCATCTGAATCTGCAATGATAATCCGGCCTGCCATCGCATGATGTGCTGCCCCGCAAAACTCATGGCATGCAAAGAAGTACTCACCTTCCTCTTCAAAAGTAACCGGAATGTAATTTATCGCTCCGGGTACTGCCATCAGGTTAACATTCTTGTTTTCTATTTTAAATCCATGAATGATATCAATCGAGGTGACATACAGATGTACCTTCGACCCTACAGGGAGTGTTACCGAAGAAGGCTGAAAAGCCCACATCCTGGCAATCATGTGCAGCTCGTACTCATCTTCACCGACCTGGAACAGGGTATCGGTGGTGAATGGTTCCACATCCGTGATACAAGTTGGAACTTCAATATTCTGAACAACCTGCATGTAGACGATAGCAAGAAAGAAAACAGCAAGCAGTAAACCGCTGACTCCAAGCGCAAATTTTTCCGATTTATCCATATGGATCACCCTCTCCCTAATACTTCAAAATAAAGTGAAAACCACATGATCGTGAAAACGATAATCATCACAATAAAAAAAGCGACTGCTCCCCTCGGAATAAACTCTTCCGATTGCTTCTCAGACTCTTCCATAAGTAACCTCCCTTTATAGATTACATTTAAGTTAATTAGCTGAACATTGGTTTAAGTGTGCCATGATTATAATAACACGGACTTAGTAAGTAAAAAGACAGAACCATCCTAAATAAGGATTTTTAAGCCCACTTTAGATTTCACATTTGACAGGTCACACACATTATTAATAAAGCCTCAGTAATCAAATGATAATCTCATTAAGCCTTTTACATAAAAAATCATTTTTTTTACCAAAAACAATATCTATTTCTTAAAATGGTCATTTTTATTATAGTATTTAAATAAAAATTTCGCTACGTGCATAAATGACAAGTAAATTTTTCAAAAAATGGGAAAACGACTACCATCTTCTGAAAGAAAAACTCACTGTTACAAACTCACAACATTCATCCTGCTTATTATCATTGCTTTTAGTTGTTCGGATTCATCATCACCGGTAAGCCCGAATCAATCCGGCCAACACGATGAAACCGACACAGTCGAATCTATCATGCTTCAGGGAGTAGTTAGAGGACCCGGTTCGGTATCTGATAGCCAGGTTACAAAAACCGAAAACACAGACAGTTTGACTACTTCAGTTTCTGATGATTCCTATTCATCAAACGATCAGGATTCTTCATCGAATTCAGCGCCTCATACTACCCTGAATGCCTATAACTCGTTAAATGGTGAATCTGCATTGGCCGGTGTTACTGTTTCTGCATATAAACTTCAGAATTACCTGGATAATCCCGAATCTGCATCATTAATTGATGAAGATATTACAGACAGTAACGGTCAGTTTTCATTTTCAGAAATCGAACCGGACTCAGACCTGATCCTGATTACCAATACATCACCAAAACTCTTCACTCTGATATCCTCAGTCAGTGACGGGCAATCCGTTACGATTAACAGCAGCAGTACAATTGTCTCTATATACTGGGCTCACAAAATTAAATCTGGTCAATTACCAACTGTTCAAGAAATCGATTCCATGATTGACACAGCAGCCAACTTACTTCAGGATAAATCAGAAATTGAACTCGAAGAGCTGCTGACGATAGTGAGTCCGGATAAAATCGGGGAACCTTATCCTGATGACTTACCATTGGAAACCATGAGGTTGATTCATGAACTTCTCGGATTGGTTATAGCTTCATGCGATGATATCGACTTATCATCGGACTCGGCACGTCCGGGCAGCCTGATCAGTATCAGTAACCTGCCTGAAGAACTTGGAAACGAACCGATCGGATGGTACATGATTTCCGGAAATGATGAGTTATACCCTGTCTATATTGAGCGTTTGGAAGAGAATAGCACAGATGGGGAATTCATCGTTCCGGTTCATTCTGAAAACCTTATCGGAGGCGGTGCTATAGAACTGACATTTACAGATGAAGAATCGGTTCAAAGCTGTACCGGGATTTCATTAGAAATATTACCACTACATGCTGCCCCTGGGACGTTCAGCAGCCTGATCGATGATCTGGAAACAACGGCCGTTGAATTTGCAGGCCACTATGGCTTTACCCGGGATGAATTACTGTCAGCCGATATCAACCAGCTTGAACCTTATGAAGCGGTTTTGAAATCAGTATTGACCGTAATTAGCGGGGATGAATATCCTGATAATTTACGTGCGATATTAAGTGGTGATGCACCTAAACTCGATGAACCGATCGATTCCGATTTTCTGGATCTTTTCGATGCCCTGCTGGCAGAATAT
>SLKH01000376.1 GCA_007134665.1 Balneolaceae bacterium | reverse complement strand
TTCGGTGTTCGATATTCAACATTCACTTATCTTGCATCCGCAAACAGTGCTTCCGCTTCCTGTGCCAGCGCCATTACGGCATCGGTATACATCTGGCTGGGGTTATATCTGAAAACTGCCCGCTCAATGCTTCCTTCTCTTTCCTTAAAGTAGGCAAGGTAGTTTCCGATCGACTGAATATTGTTGTTCATATCGAATATATCATCCCCCACAAACCATTTGTTCAGTGAATAGGGGATAAACTGTGCAAACGACATGGCACCTGCATAACTCGACTTCAGTTCAAGTACATCGATTCCGTTTCTTTCGGTAAATTTCATCAGTTCCAGCAGTTGAGCCCTGGCAAAATCAGACCGGTAATCCTCCGTATACATCGATACATATGCGTTAAATGGATTAAACCGGCCAATATTTCGTCCGTAGTCCGATTCGATACCGAGAATTGCGGCAATGACGTATCTCGGTATACCGTAAGTTTCCTCAGCTTTTACCATCTGATCGTGATGTTCATTGATGAAGCCGGCAATTCGGTTTTTCTTGTCTTCAAAACCAAGAATTCGTTTATACTCATCGAGGGTAAGTGTACGTCGTTCCGCAGAATGCCTGAACCTGTCACCAATTCCGTCATAGATCTCAAAACGGGAATCCTGAAGTAAATGACTGATATCAAATCCATTTTGCTCAAAATATTGTACCAGCGATGAGATTCGTTCTTCATTATCATTCAAAAGTACGGTGCCCTCAGAATGATCATGAGTTTCCGATATGGTTTTAGCATCTGCGGAATTAAATAGCAATTGCCCGGATTGAAAATCTAATTGGGCAAAAAGCAGGGTGAAACTGATTAAGAACGTAGTACTGTATGTCAGAATGGAATGAATGAATGGCCTCATTTCAATTACCTCGAAATTTCATTTTGATGTATGATGTCATCCCCTTTAAAATTCTGCACATCTTAAGTAATTCAACAGCCAACTTATAATTTAATATTAAATTACCAATCTGCGGCCAGAAATTTATAGTAGTAGATGATTACTGAATAAAATAATACACTGTAAATAAAGTATTTGTAAAATATATCAACAGCTACTGATTTAAAAAATATTAATCAATTATTTTTGAACCTTCATAGCAACAGTTTAAAATTTGTGACATAACGTTGAATGCGCTGAAAATTTAATAAGTTTAATGATCAGTTTAATGATTCAGATTGGTGATTCCGTTATCAATAATATTATGGTTATGTATAATGAGAGGGTATTCAAAAGGGTGTTAATGTTTTTTATAAAAATTTTTATCTAATTCTTAATTGTACTATTTTAGGTTTCATTTATAGGTATAAGTGTAAATTGAAATTGATTTGAATAATTATGGACATTAAATTTGTAAACCGCTCTCAGGTAAAGTCGAGTAAAAGAAGGTCTTCAAAATTTAAACCTTTGATGGAGGCTCTTGACAAACTTGAACCGGGTGGAGATGCTGTTGAAGTGTCTTATACGAATGAAAAAAGTGTAAATTCGATGAGAACTGCAGTTTATCAATACAATCAGGAGAATAATGTTAAGATCAAGAGTGGTAAGGACTCAGCGAATAAAAAGATCTATTTTTACAGGCAAAAATAGATCTTTTACTTGATGATTTTTTAAAGCTGTGTGATGCCACACAGCTTTTTTTATACTGATTATATACCCAAAAAAGCCGTTAGACCTTTTTTGCCCTTTGGGGAAAATTGTCATTGATCCAGTGACAATTTTGGTTTAAAAAGATATTTTTTGGCAACTGATTCAAACCGGGAAACTTCTTCTTTTATCCATGTTTCATTATAGTTCAGTTCAGATGCAATCAGTTTTGCTACTTTAGTTGCTATTTCAATACAGGCTTTTGAATCCAATAAAAGTGCCCGTGTGCGTCTGCTAAGCAGATCTTCAACAGTTCTCGCCTGTTCATTTCTTATACTCCAAACTAACTCGGCTGTATGGTAGGGTAAATCCGGATGTATCAATTCACTCCACTCTTCCTGTTCTTTTTCAAGTTCGTGAATGGAAGGTGAATCACTTCCATATATATGATAAGGATCTTTATCAGACACTTTGTCTGTCCATCCATGTATTTTTAATGACTCTGTTTCAGATTTTTTATCGGGTAATCCCGAAACTTCGATCGCTTGGTCAATCGTGTCTGCAGCCATCTTTCTGTATGTTGTCCATTTGCCGCCGGTAATGGTGATCAACCCCGAAGGGTCAACGATGATCGTGTGATCTCTTGATAATTTTTTTGTACTTGATTTTCCGGGGTTTTTCACCAGTGGGCGTAATCCGGTAAAGACACTTTTTACATCTGAAGCTGTGGGATCTTTCGATAAATACTTGGCTGCATGCGACAACAAAAAATCAAGCTCCTGGTCAAGTGCCTGCGGCTCAAGTTCTGCGTGATTAATCGGTGTATCTGTAGTTCCAATAATTACTTTATTATGCCAGGGAACAGCAAAGAGAACCCGGCCGTCATCAGTTTTAGGGATCATCATAGCACTGCTACCCGGCTGAAATTCACGGTCCAGAACGATGTGTACTCCCTGACTAACCTGGATGATCGGCTCTGTATCGGGTTCGTCCATTTTTCGTAATGAGTCAGTAAATACACCGGTAGCATTAATTACGGATTTAGCAGGTAATTCATAGATATTTCCTGTTTCAGTATCTTCAGCCCTGACACCTTTCACAGTTCCGTTATTTTTTATCAATCCAACGGCTTTAACATAATTCACAGCAGTACCACCCTGCTCTGTTATCGTCTGCATCAGGTTGATTGCAAGCCTGGAGTCATCAAACTGGCCATCGTAATAGCGTACTCCACCTGACAGGTTTTTTGTTTCAATTGTTGGAATTTCTTCAAGGATTTGTTTGACAGACAGGATCGTGGATTTTCCAAACCCGAGCTTTCCGGCAAGCTTGTCATACACTTTCAGGCCGATTCCATAGAAAGGTTTTTCCCACCATTTGTAATTTGGGACAATAAACGACTGCTTTTTTACAATATGAGGTGCATTTTGGAGTAATAACCCGCGCTCTTTTAAAGCATCTAAAACCAGGGAAATATTTCCCTGGCGAAGGTAGCGAACACCGCCATGTACCAGCTTTGTACTTCTGCTTGAAGTTCCTTTTGCAAAATCATGCTGTTCGATAAGAGCGGTTTTAAAACCCCTGGATGCAGCATCAAGTGCTGCCCCCAGCCCGGTAGCACCTCCGCCAATAACAATGATATCCCACTCTGTTTCACTTGTAAGTTTTTCAATGATAGCCGTACGCTTCAAATGTTCTCCTGTTTTGATTAATCAGACCAGTTTTTTGATCTTTCCACTGCTTTATGCCAGCCTTTTAAAAGTTCAGATCTCTTCTCCGTACTCATTTCAGGTTCAAATCTTTCATCGGCTTTCCATTTTTCGGAGATGGTTTCAATGTTATCCCAAAAATCGATTGCCAGGCCGGCAAGATAGGCAGCTCCCAATGCCGTAGTTTCGGTGATAGTTGGCCGTACAACCGGTACACCCAGAAGATCAGCCTGGAATTGCATCAGCATATTATTGACAGATGCACCTCCATCAACCCGTAACTCTTTCAGGTCAATACCTGAATCAGAGACCATAGCTTTTAACAAGTCGGTACTTTGATAGGCGATGGAATCGAGCGCTGCCCTGGCAATATGTGCCGATTCTGTTCCCCTGGTAATTCCGATTATCAACCCGCGTGCGAACGGATCCCAATGTGGGGCGCCAAGCCCTGAAAAAGCCGG
>SLKH01000151.1 GCA_007134665.1 Balneolaceae bacterium | reverse complement strand
GCCTTCGGTCACGACTGCTAAATCTAAAATTGACAATGGAATCATTATCACTCTTCTCTAATTGAATTTTACTTGCAAATTTGAACCCTGTATCAATATTGAAAAAATAATTTGTAAGCGTGGGGACACAGTGAAATATTACTCACTTTCCAGTTCACCTAACAAATCATTCAGGTCAAGTGGTTCCGTCGCCATCTCAATCGAGCCGTCTCCACGGTAGTCCCACTCCTCTTTTGGCCGGTCACGATACAGCTCTACGCCATTACCATCCGGATCATTCAGGTAGATCGCCTCCGAAACCCCGTGATCACTCGCCCCGCTGATCGGGTAACCGATATCAATCAGCCGTTTAACAATGCGAGCCAAATCTTTTCGGGTGGGATACAAAAAGGCGGTGTGATACAATCCGGCACTGTTACGCGGAGCGGGCGTGCCGCCTTTGCTGTGCCAGGTGTTTAAGCCGATGTGATGGTGGTATCTGCCGGCCGAAAGAAATGCAGCCTGATCTCCATACATGGTGGTCAGCTCAAAACCGAGCAGATCACGGTAGAATTCCAGTGCACGGTCCAGGTCGGATACTTTCAGGTGTACATGGCCGATGGATGTTCCGTCGGGGGCTTTGTATGTTGATGACATAATAAGTTGATTTTGTATTAACGTGTATGAGTTGAATTATACGTTCAACGATACACACCTCTTCTTTTAACCCGGCCTTTGTACCTGCTTCAACGAGAAAATTTTCGTCATCAATATTTTTGCCGTCCGTGAAATAACCTTTCAACAGGATTTCTTTCACCTCTTCAAAATTTCGCTTCCCGATGTAACAAAAAAGCAGACAATACCTGACCAGATTTCCACATGTATTACTACCGTTTGTTGATCAGAATTCTGGTTTTCAATATTACGCATGAGTGTCTACAATTTTATTATCAAAACTCCGGTTATTCGCTTTCAGATTCCAGGGCAGAAAAAAGTCTTCACTTCGCAGGGAAGCATCCCGGTCCTGAAATTTTAATAACCAATGAGTCAGGCTGTATGTAACAGCCTTATCAGTAATAAGATAGCGGATCACTGGCCGAAATTTGCACGTACCCTGCTTAACGTTTCAGGGGTAACACCAAGATAAGAGGCCACCAGGTTCAGTGGCACGCGGTTCAGAAACTCAGGGTTTTGTTCAAGAAGTCGTTCATACTTTTCTTCTGCGGTGAGCCCAAGCGCATTTTCAACACGCTGCTGGATAGCTACATACGCGTTCTGAACAATGATACGATGATAGCGTTCATACGCTGGCACCTCATCCAGCAGTTTCTCATGATTATCCCTGTCAAGCAAAAGTAGTTCACATTCTTCCAAAACCTCAATATTTAACCGGGTTGGCTTTCCCGTGAAGAAACTATGCAGGTTTGCCATCCACCATCCTTCAAAGGCAAATCGAATCACATGTTTATTACCGTCAGAATCCACTGTGTAAGAATAAAGAGCTCCTGTCTCAACAAAAGCCAGGTCCCTGCAAACATCTCCCTCCTGAAGTAAAAATTGCCGTTTGAGCATCCGTTTCGGGCGAAAGCTGTTTTTACATAACTCCCACTCGTCATCCGTCAGAGATACGATTTCATGGATACTTTCAAATAGCTGTTTGTACATGTTGATTCTGTTTTGCCAGGTGATTTAAGCAAAGGAAAAATAGATAGATTAAAAGTGAAAAGGCAAAACAGAACAGTGAAAAGGGAAAAAGCAGATACCTTATATAAAGATATCTGCTCGTGATAAGGGGTTATACGCCGATTTTAACTTTGAACAAACTGAACGTTCAGTTGCAGTTTAATTTTGTCACCCACAACCACATTACCGGCTTCGGTTACGGCATTCCAGGTAAGGCCGAACTCTTTTCGGTTGATGGTACCATTAACTTCAAATCCCGCTTTGGTTTGGCCATATGGATCGCCTACGGTTCCGCCATGAACGACATCGAGTTCAATCTCTTTGGTGATATCACGGATCGTCAGATCGCCGGTAACTTTATATTTGCCGTCACCGGTTTTTTCAAAGTTTTTTGATTCAAATGTAAGTTGCGGATACTCTTTGGCATTAAAGAAATCGTCTGATTTCAGGTGCTGATCGCGATCTTCATTATTCGTTGAAATGCTGTCAATATCAGCAGTAAAAGTTGCATTCGCATTCTCAAAATCCTCGCCATCGGTTTCAATTTGTCCGTCGAATGAACCGAAGCTTCCGGTTACGGTCGAAATCACCAGGTGCTTCACTTTGAATTGAACTTCCGAATGGGTCGGATCAATTTTCCAGAGTGTTTTAGTTTCAGTAGCCATGGTAAAAATTGTTTGATGTTAAAATGTAATGTTCGCTTACAACATACCCACGCACATTTATAGCACCATTGATATTTGACAAGAAATAGTCTTGATATATGTCAATTATCTGTTGTTACCCTCAATTCAGAATGCTCATTCGTAATTTCGCGAATAGAAAGAGCTGAAATAAGCCAGGTTCTCGCTTCCTGACTACTTTTTTGGATTAAAATCAACATGTATAGCCGGGATATTTTTATATATTCAGACTGTTATAAAACTGAGGAGTGGTTATAAGCAGTTAAACAAACTCTTTATGTCGGGATGAAAGCTAACTCAACCAATCGAAATGAAAAAACACAAAATTTTATTTTGGTCGATCACCTCTGCTCTCGGTGGATTTCTGTTCGGATTTGATACGGCAGTTATATCCGGTGGTGAACAGAATATTCAGTTGATGTGGGACCTCAGCGATATTATGGTCGGGCAGATGGTTGCCATGGCCTTGTACGGTACCATCGCCGGAGCACTGTTCGGGGGAATCCCGGCACAGAAATTCGGGCGGAAAATTTCGCTGATCTGGATTGCAGCCCTGTTTCTTGTTTCAGCGGCAGGATCAGCCCTTGCACCGGAAATATATTCCCTGATGTTCTTCCGGTTTATAGGTGGTTTGAGTATCGGGGCTTCATCGGTCGTTGCACCCATGTATATCTCCGAAATTGCACCTGCTGAAAAACGGGGGGTTTTGACCGCAATGTTTCAGTTTAACATTGTACTGGGAATTCTGATTGCATATTTCTCGAATTTCCTGATCGGAGCCGAAGACATCGAATCCTGGAGGTGGATGCTGGGCGTTGAAGTGATTCCGGCATCTATTTTTCTGATTTTGGTTTTTACTCTTCCTGAAAGCCCAAGGTGGCTGATTGTTGCCAAAAATCGAGTAGCTGAAGCGAGGGAAGTGTTGAGAATTATCGACCCGGAAACCGTGGATGAAAATGTGAAAGCAATTCAGGCGAGTGACCTCCAGCCCGGCCGTGCCGCCAAACTCCGGGAATTTTTCAGTAAACGGTACAAATTCCCGATTCTGCTGGCGTTTCTGTTTGCATTCTTTAACCAGGTGTCCGGTATTAATGCCGTAATCTATTTTGCCCCGCGGATTTTCGACCTTACCGGGATGGGCTCTGAAGCTGCACTGCTTTCGACTGTGGGTATGGGTGTGGTTAACCTGGTATTTACAATGTTGGGGCTGGCCCTTATTGACCGGTTTGGCCGCAGGTTTTTGATGTATATCGGTTCACTGGGATATATCATATCCCTGTCAGCAATTGCTTATGCATTTTTCACCCAAACGTTTGTCGGGATGGTTGTGCCTGTCCTGATCTTTGTTTTTATCGCATCTCACGCGATCGGGCAGGGTGCAGTAATCTGGGTGTTTATTTCAGAGATTTTTCCAAATGCTGTGCGTTCATTCGGTAATTCACTGGG
>SLKH01000265.1 GCA_007134665.1 Balneolaceae bacterium | reverse complement strand
TCTTTAAATCTTCTGGCTATTTTCTGCTTAGGTCCTGTATATCTTGCCATTATCTGTTTTCCTGTGTGTTAAACTCTTCTGCGTTTTGGTGGCCGGCATCCATTGTGCGGTATCGGAGTACGATCTTTAATTACAGAAACTTCAAGCCCGCTTGTTGCCAGTGCCCGTACAGCCGCCTCCCTACCGCTTCCAGGCCCTTTTACATATACGCTTACTTTCCGAAGGCCCATTTCATATGCTGCTGTTGCAGCTGTTTCAGCACTCAACTGTGCAGCATAAGGAGTATTTTTTCGCGAACCTTTAAACCCTTCCTTACCGGCTGAAGACCACGACAATACATTACCATCAATATCTGTAATTGTGACCAGCACATTATTAAATGTCGCCTTTATAAAAGCCATCCCATTCGGATCGGAAATCTGTTGCCGCTTCTTCTTTCTCCGGCCAGCTGCTTTGTCACTTGCTTTGCTTTTTCTCTGTTTCTTTGCCATGATGCTATATCAAATTAAATTATTTAACTGCTCGCTTTTTACCTGCAACAGTCCTTCGTTTCCCTTTTCTTGTTCGTGCATTAGTCTGCGTTCTCTGTCCACGAACAGGTAACCCTTTTCGATGGCGTACACCCCGATAGGTTCCGGTTTCAATTAACCGGCGGATATTTCCATTGATTTCCGTTCTCAGAGCACCTTCTACTTTATACTCCGTATCGATGATATTCCGGAGTGCACTGACCTGCTCGTCTGTCCAGTCCTGAACCTTGATATCGTGGTCGATATCTGCATCATCCAGAATTTTCTTAGCAGTAGTAGTGCCAATTCCAAAAATATAGGTGAGGCTGATTACGCCCCTTTTCTGTTTCGGTAAATCTATTCCAGCGATTCTTGCCATATATATCGAGTGTTCTTTTTAACCCTGGCGCTGTTTATGGCGCGGGTTCTTCTTATTAATTACATATACACGTCCTTTACGTCGGACAATTTTGTCGTCTGAACTTCTTTTCTTTACTGATGATCTGGTTTTCATAACTAATATCCTGCTTTATTTCTGATTCTACTTATAGCGATATGTGATTCTGCCTTTTGTCAGGTCGTACGGAGACATTTCTACCTGTACCCTGTCACCAGGCAGGATTTTTATGTAATACATACGCATTTTACCAGATACATGAGCAAGTATTTCGTGCCCGTTATCCAGTTCAACCCGAAATTGTGCATTTGGTAATGCTTCAATTATTTCTCCGTCCTGCTTAATTGGCTCCTGTTTAGCCATATTTAGTATCTAAAATTTCATTTTTAGTGATCTCAGTAATATAATCAAAAGTGCTGAGAATTTCAGCTTCTCCTTCACGCACGACAATATCGTGCTCAAAATGTGCTGACCGGCTTCTATCTGCAGTAATTACCGTCCAGCCATCATTCTGTGTTTGGACTTTCCAGTTTCCCAATGTTATCATTGGTTCAATTGCCAAAGTCATTCCTGATCGCAACCTTTCACCCCTGTTTCTTCTTCCGAAATTTGGGACAGATGGATCTTCATGCAAATTTTTACCCAGCCCGTGTCCAACCAGTTCACGAACTACACCAAACCCTTCACTTTCACAATGCGATTGTATGGTATTGGAAATATCACCAACCTTGTTACCATGTACAGCCTGATCAATACCTTTATACAGCGATTCAAGTGTAATTCGCAACAACCGCATAACTTCTTCATCACAATCACCAACGATAAATGTATATGCATGGTCACCAAAGTATCCATCCTTCTCTACACCACAATCAATGGAAACAATATCTCCTTCGTTCAATTTCCTGTCTCCAGGGATTCCGTGAACAACTTCTTCATTTACGGAAACACACAACGTTGCCGGAAACGGATTATTTGCCGGCCCGTATCCTTTAAATGCTGCACGTGCATCATTCTTTTTTATAAAATCTTCAGCTACCTGGTCGAGTTTACCGGTCGTAACACCAGGTTCAATATACCTGGCTACTTCGCCAAGAGTACGCGATACCAGTTGTGCTGATATCCTCATCTTGTCAATTTCCGATTCACTCTTCAGGTAAATCATCAGGCTCTTCGTCGACCTTTGATCTTCCCGCTTTTCATAAATCCGTCATAATGTCTCATCATCAGATGGCTTTCGATCTGCTGCATAGTATCAAGGCCAACACCAACGATAATCAACAAACTTGTACCTCCATAGAACATGGCAAACCCCGGGGTTACACCCATTCTTGCTACAATGGCTGGTAAAATCGCAATAAACGATAAAAATATGGAACCGGGCAGTGTAATCTTGGTCAGAATATTGTCAATAAATTCAACGGTTTGTTTACCTGGCCGAACCCCGGGAATAAATCCACCCTGCCTCTTCATCGTATCTGCCATCTCTTTTGGATTTACCGCAATAGCAGTATAAAAGAAAGTGAAGAACATACAGACAAAGAAAAACACAATTGAATATGCAACACCCGTAAAATCGTTCGACCATGCTGTCATCGCCTGTACAGTTTGACTTTCCGGGAAAAAGGTTCCGAACGTACTCGGTATAAACATGATGGATTGTGCAAAGATAATCGGCATCACACCAGCTGCATTAATTCTGAGTGGCAGGTATTGCGTGGTTCCGCCATACACTTTCCGTCCGACCACCCTCTTTGCATACTGAACCGGGATTTTCCGTGTACCCTGGGTTAGCAGTACACAGGTAGCAATGACAAGCACCAGGGCTCCAAGCTCGATCAACAAAATGATGGCGTTCGGAGTAGTATTGATTTCATTCAGTAAATTAGTAGGTAATGCTGCAATGATACCGATCATAATCAGAATGGAGATACCATTCCCAATTCCGCGATCAGTAATCCGTTCACCAAGCCACATGACGAATGTTGTACCTGCTGTAAGTACAATAATCGAAGTAAAGATGAAAGCTGCATTGCTAACCACGATTGCCTGTGGTGTGGTCGACATCAAATTAATTGCAAAACCGATTGATTGAACTGCCGTGATCCCAACAGTACCATATCGTGTAAGGCGGTTGATCTTTCGCCGGCCTTCCTCTCCTTCCCTTTGAAGCTTCTGGAAATAGGGTACAACAGCACCCATCAACTGAATGATAATCGCAGCGGTAATATAAGGCATGATACCGAGTGCAAATACACCTGCCCGTGAAAATGCACCACCTACAAACATATCGAGCAAACCGAGAATATTTGATGCATCCCCGGTTCCAACGGCAAGTTGTGAAGCATCAACACCCGGCATAGTTACAAAAGTACCGATCCTATAGACCATCAAAACCCCGACGACGTACATAATACGTTCTCTGAGATCCTGAATCTTAAATATGTTTCGGAAATTTTCTATTAAACTCATTAGGGCTTATCCGGAGTAGTAAATCTTAGTTGATTTCTGTAATTGAGCCGCCAGCTGCTTCCACTTTTTCTTTTGCAGAATTGCTGTATGCATGAACTTCGATGTCGATTTTTTTATCGATTTCGCCATTTCCAAGGAGTTTGATCAGGCCGTTTTTATGTACCAGCCGCTGATCAATCAGATCCTGGAATGTAATTGTTTCAGAAAGTTTTCCTGCTTCAATATACTCTGCAACTTTTCCAACATTTAATGCCTGGTATTCTTTTCTGAAACGGTTTGTAAACCCGAATTTCGGAATACGCCGTTGCAATGGCATCTGTCCACCTTCAAACCAGGGTTTTACCTTGCTCCCGCTTCTGGAGTTTTGGCCGTTATGCCCCCGCCCAGACTGCTCACCGATTCCTGAACCTTGTCCACGACC
>SLKH01000116.1 GCA_007134665.1 Balneolaceae bacterium | reverse complement strand
GCATAATCATGGTGTGACCCTTTCCAGGCTTCCCATTCTGAGGCATGACAAGTTTGACAGGTTTGGCTGCCGACAAAAACGTGATCTCGGGTCACATTGTAATCACCGGAATCTGCCATTTTATCATCCGACCGATTACAGCTGTAGACAAGACAAAAAGCAATAAAGAATATGAGTACAATTCCAACACGAACAAATGAGCCAGACATACTATTGTTAAAAAATGTCATTAGATGGATTTATAGATAATATTACAAGCTGTTCCTGAATCAAATGTTTCATTCTTCAAGGAATATTTCAGCAATAGAAATCGACCATTCACCGGCTGAAGAATACAGCAAATAGATCCGGTCATTTTCCTCAAAAATAGCAGGGTCACGTAACTGATGAACAAAATCATCTGTTGCTCCAAAACGGGATTCACCAACAGGTTCATTAACACCCTCAAAATCTTTTTCCGGCTTTATTACAGTCTGAGGTTTGGTAAATTTCCAATCATGCCAGTCATCATCCAGGTTTTCTATTCTTGAAACCAGGATGTGTTCAGGGGTATCCAGACCACGCGAATAGAAAACATACAGATTCCTGTCATGTTTCCACAACGCCATATGTCTAACGCGCGGCAAAATTCTAGGGCCTTCCTCAAAGTTAGTTAATCCGTCTCTGGATCGATAGATAATACCTCCGTCATTTATATATTTTGCAAATGCATAGTACCAGTTGTTATGCCGGATAACCCGAAAATAGAACAGACCGGTTTCATCCGGAAGAGAATCAAAATGCAATCCGTCTTGTGATAAAGCAACATAACTCCTCTGGTATGGAATATCATCCCGCCCGGGCCGCGGATCACCGTGATAATACATTCGTATTTGATGGTTATCATGATCGACATGGACATCCGGGCTGGCCACATGATCTCTGTCAGCACCGTCGTAGGCAGGAGTTTCTTCAAGAGGAAGCACGCCCGGTTTATATATCTTCCACGGACCTTCCAGACGATCAGCATAAGCCATCCGAATAAACTCACCATGATGATGAGCAAAATAGAGATAATAGTTTCCAAGCGGGTTATCTATCCAGTCGGGAACCCGGATTAGTGACGGACCATTTATATTCCTGCCCGCATCTCCGATCAATCCTGACATCTCACGGTGGATAATCGGGTTGGCCTTAAAACGTTCCACTTTGAAATTAAATGATGAAGATGGCTCTGCATACTCCCAGGTTTCCATAGGATCTGATTGGGCCATCAGGGTCATAGAAAATGATGATAAAAAAAGAACAATAAACGCCCCGAAAATAATTTTACACCACAGATCGAGAGAAAGAAAAAACATTTTATATGGAATAAGCATAACTATTAAATCTTTTCGTTTATTTAGACTTCCTTTATGAAGTTCATGCCATTTTTTGCTATAAATCCATCCAATCCATCTGTGGCCATCGTTCCGGCCCATCATTCTTTTGCAGGATTCCGGGGGTGCTTCTGCCTTCTGTTATATATTTCTCAAGCAGCATATCAGCTTTGGTTAGCCGCTCCCGGGGAATTAAAGGACTGGAATAACCCCAGGTCACACCGCTTTTTAAAGTGGATCGCCAATTATATCTGCCCGTTAAATTTCCATACCTGGTTGGAGTGCAGACTGCAAAAGTTGTATATGCTTGTGTAAATTTAACTCCCTGTTCTGTCAGCCTTACTGCTCCAGTTTGTAAAGAATGAATCATTAGGAAAACGATTTGAACGTTCGATATTTCCGTGAGCAATACCATCCCGGGCCGGTAATTGTGTATAGCGAAATTCCGGATGGCCAACAAGAAAAGGGCGATCGTCTTCTCCCAATTTACCAGATACACTTTGTTCCCATTGGACCAGTGAATCCTGAAGAGTTTGAGCCACATCCGGGTACTGTCCGGAAACATCATCAAAACGGTCCCACCACTGATCCGGAACCTGCATCGGCGAGTGCGGAGTGTTGTAGGGGAATATAAACAAAAAAAGGATTCTCTTTGTGGGTTTCAATAAAAGAGAGCGCTTTTTCCGTAAAATCATCGACAAGGTAACCCTCTCCCTGAACCAGTTCTCCGTTGTGTTCAAGCAGTGCAGGGCTAAAGTAATCGCCCCAATGGCCTGAGGCAAACCCATAAAACTCATCAAAGCCCCTGCCGTTGGGATGATAGGGGTACTGCATGCCGTTGTGCCATTTTCCAAATACTCCGGTAGCATAACCGGCTTGTTTAAAGATATCGGCGATTGTAGTCTCGTCCAGGTTCATACGCTCCCCTCCGGCCGACGTACAATAAACCCCAGTACGCGGATGATACCTGCCTGTTAACAGTTCGGCCCGTGTTGGAGAACAGACCGGGCTAACAAAAAATTTGGAGAATGACGCTCCATTCAATGCAATTGAATCAATATTGGGTGTTCTGATATTCGTATTGCCATGCAAACTCAAATCACCCCATCCCTGATCATCAGAGACGATCAGGACCACATTCGGAGGAAGCGTTTCATTCATATCAGGATCACTGATACATCCCGGCACAACCGTAGTGATCCATAAGAAAACCAAAATTGCCAGTAAGCCCTTAATATTCTTCATATCAAGATTCAAACTCAATAATTAAAGTCTTTTTTTAACCGCTTTACTTTTTTAAAATTTTCAAATTCATTTTCAAATATTGACTCTGTGCATATGATTTATCTTAATATTCACTTTTAATATTTTGAAGCAGTTCATGTAACTCTTCCACTTTTTCAGGGTATTCTTCTGCAAGATTTGTCATTTCTCCCGGGTCCTCGGCAAGATCAAACAAGTATGCACCAGATGTCAAAGGAGTGATGTTCATAGGTGTGTCTCCAAGATTATGACGAATGTAGGCCCATTCTGATCGATTACCCGGTTCGATATATTTCCAGTTGTCTTTACGAATTGCCAGGCCGTCAGTTGACTGCTGGACTACATGTTCTCTGCCCTGAAAGCTTCTGCCGAGCAACACGTCCAACAGGTCCTCACTGTCCAGGTCAACCCCGACAGGTATCTCGGCACCGGCCAGCGAGGCAAAGGTTGCCAGCAGATCAACCTGGCTGAAAATCGCATCGGATTCAAGGCCTGCCTCGATCACACCCGGCCAGCTGGCAATCGTCGGCATGCGCGTGCCGCCTTCAAAGGCGATATACTTGCCGCCCCGGAAGGGGCCGATGGGATCGTGGCCGTTGTTCTCCTCCAGTGCCCCATCCTCATAGCCGTCGAACAATACCGGACCATTATCGCTGGTGAACAGGATTAATGTTTCTTCCTGCAAACCAAGCTCTTCAACCGTTTCAACCACTTGACCGACCACCCAGTCCAGTTCCACAACGGTATCCCCGCGCAGTCCAACTTCGCTTTCACCGACAAACTGTGGGTGCGGCCAACGGGGGACATGGTTTTCATGCATCGACAAGTACAGGAAAAACGGTCCCTGCTCATGCGTACGGCGGATAAACTCTTCGGCTCTTTCAGCAAAAACGAGAGCCATCTGCTGATCGTCCCACCAGGCCGACTGTCCGCCATCCTGCCAGCCGATCCGGCTGATGCCTTCTACAATCGTCCCCGAGTGTTGCTCGTCGGCCGGATAGTGCAACAATTCGGGGTGACTCATCCCGGTTGGCAAATCACCAATGGGTCCTTCGTAACTGACCCGAAGCGGATCGTCTTCCTCGCTCAGCCCTTTCACATAGTGTCCTTCCACGTAGACGGTCGGTACCCGATCGTTGGTGGCCGGCAGTAGAAACGACTCGTCGAAGCCCACTTCCAGTGGGCCCGGCCG
>SLKH01000016.1 GCA_007134665.1 Balneolaceae bacterium | reverse complement strand
GGTCGGGATTCATTGCATCCGACCCGTCCAGTGTCCGGCTTGTCGGAAACCGGATATCTTTGGTTTCAAAATCAGTAATCGTTATTGCCATCTTAAATGATTTTTCAAATAGTAATTAGATTATTTATCAATATAGTCTGGGGATGGAATGTAATAAAACATTTCAGATCATAAACCCTTTTCCGGGAAATACCGAAACGATCATTATTCAATATATTTTTGTTTATTGACTCAAATTCCAGATTTATGTCGATCATTAAATATCATATCGGAACTACACAATGGGGGCTGAAAGAGTGGGTAGGCAATTTTTTTACCGACAATGCCAAACCCGGCCAGTTCCTCAGGCAGTACTCTTCAGTTTTCAATACAGTTGAAGGAAATACGACCTTTTACCGTGTTCCCGATATTGAAACGATAAAACGGTGGGGCGATGCAGTTCCGGATGGATTCAAGTTCTGCTTTAAACTTCCACAGAGTATTACCCATTACAAGCGCCTGAAGGACGTAAATGATGAAACTCTGAAATTCATTGAACTTTTTGATACAATCAGGGATCACCTTGGCCCTTTTCATATCCAGTTAAGTTCGCAGTTTTCATACAATGAATTTTCAAAACTCGAAAAACTTCTCAATGATTTACCCAGGGAATATGCATATGCTTTGGAAGTTCGCCATCCCGACTTTTACGATAAAGGCAAGAAAGAGAGCCACTTACTGCACTTGTTGAGAAATCTGAACATAGACAGAGTCGTATTTGATACACGACGTCTCCATAGTTTAAAGTCAGATGATCCAACTGTTAAACAAGCACAACAGAAAAAACCGCAGATTCCAGTACGGTTTGATCCGACAGGCTCCCGGCCATTCGTCCGGTTTGTCGGGGCAAATGATGTGCTAAATAACGAAGCTTACCTGAAAGAATGGGCTATTATCACGGCAGACTGGATCAGAGAAGGGTTACATCCTTATATATTCATCCACGCTCCCAACACACTTCATGCCCCAAAGCTTGCACGTTACTTCCATAATGAGCTCTCAGATTTGATCGGCCTGAAGCCAATGCCTGAATGGCCGGCAGAAAGACAGGACGAACAATTGGGATTGTTTTAGAATACGGGATCGGCCACGACTGGGTTGACAATTTAGAGGTGATATCCATGCTTTTCCTTCGTATTTTGCAAGTCTGTAAAAGATTTTAAAAACGTATGACAAAAACTGCTACTGATACAAGTAAAATTCTCGAAGAAGTTGAGAAGCGACGTACCTTTGCCATTATCTCTCATCCGGATGCTGGAAAAACCACGCTGACTGAAAAGTTACTTCTCTATGGAGGAGCTATACATGAGGCGGGATCTATACGTCAGCGTAAAGCTTCCCGTTATGCAGCTTCGGACTGGATGGCTATCGAGAAAGAACGTGGAATCTCTGTTACTTCATCAGTTCTTCGTTTTGAAAAAGAAGGTATCAAATACAATCTTCTTGACACACCGGGGCACAAAGACTTTTCAGAAGATACACTCAGAACCCTGGTGGCAGCCGACTCCGGCTTGATGGTTATCGACGTTGCCAAGGGTGTGGAGGAGCAAACCGAAAAACTGTTTGAAGTTTGCAAAATGAGACAGGTACCGGTTATTACATTCGTCAACAAATGTGACCGCCCCGGTATGGAGGCTCTTGAGATATTGAGTAATATTGAAAACAAATTGGGTATCGAGGCCATACCGGCGAGCTGGCCGGTGGGTTACGGACAAAAGTTTCAGGGGATCTATGACCTGATTGGTAAAGAGCTGCATCTTTATAGAAAAACCGATCATGGTGCCAAGAAAGCTGTAACAGAAATATTAAATCTTGAGGAAGGCCTTCAGAAGAGCATGTTGTCTGATGGTGAAAAAGTGCAACTTGAAGAAGAGATCATGCTGATCGAGGACATGTTTGAATCGATGGACCGGGAAAAATTCAAAGTTGGAAAAGTAACACCGGTCTTTTTCGGTTCTGCCCTTCATAACTTCGGACTTGATGTATTCCTGAGATACTTTCAAACCCTTGCCCCGTCGCCTCAAAGTTATGTCAATGGAAATGGCAGGGTGAGAGATCTCGACAAACCATTCAGCGGATTTATTTTTAAACTTCAGGCGAATATGAATCCGGATCACAGAGATTGTGCTGCTTTCGTGCGCATAACATCGGGGAAATTTGAACGGGGCCTTGAGGTGATCCATGCACAAACCGGGAAAAAAGTAAAGATGTCAACTCCGCACACTTTAATGGGTGATGAGAGAAATATTCTTGAAGAAGCATTCCCGGGGGATATTGTTTCTCTCTTCAGTCCCGGTTTTTTCCGAATTGGCAGTACACTCTACAGTGATGATCCGGTTGAATTCAATGTGATTCCGCTTTTCACCCCGGAACATTTCATGAAGGTTTCTACCAAAGATCCATTCAAACGCAAACAGTTGAGAGAAGGATTAAAACAGCTCTCCGAAGAAGGGGTAGTTCATGTGTTTGAAGTTCCCCAGGGTGTTGGTAATGAATTACTCCTGGGTACTGTGGGTGTGCTGCAATTTGAAGTTGTTGAACACCGAATGCTCGCTGAGTATAACGTCGAATTAAACAAACAATCTGTCAACTTTCATTCTGCAAGATGGCTCTCAGATAATAAGGAAGTTGCAAAAAAGCTCGAGAGCAGCTACTCAACCCATATTACCCGGGATCTGGAAGGAAATCCGATTGTTTTATTCGACAGCCAGTATGCGCTGAACCAGGCTGAAGAAAAAGTTGGAGCTGAAAATCTCTTCAAATACAAGCAGGACTAACCTTTTATAAACATATAAATAACTGATATTTATATGTTTAAGAGATAACCCCTTGCATATCTCGCTGAGTTTTATTAGAATAAATTAATCTTTTGATTAACGGAGAGATAATGAAAATATCACAGACGTTTATTGTTGCAGTAGTTTGTATCAGCTTTGCAGCATGTCAGCTTACAGATGAAGTCGAGGAAATTTTCCCCGGTTTTGTCGTTGAAGAAGGCAAACTCTATGAAGTAAGTGGTAAGTCACCTTACTCAGGAGAAGTCACTGATTATTTTGACGATGGCTCACTTAAACAGTATCGTACCTACGATGAAGGGGAGTTAATTCACACGATCCATTATTATAAAAATGGCAAAAAGAGAAGCGAAGTTCAGCACACTGTTCAGGGTATGATCATGACGAGCTGGTATGAATCCGGACAAATTGAAGAAGAGTTTACACCCGGCCTGATTCGCCAATGGTATGAAAACGGCCAGATGAAATCCCGCGTTGCACTGGACGATTCCCGGGAATATCATGGCGACATGAAAATGTGGAATGAGAACGGCGAACTCATCGCACACGAAATCTATGAAAATGGACATCTGGTCGAGAGTTTGGTCGTAAATAACTGATGCATTGGATATTTGAACCCAAAGTCAGCATTCACTGACTTCTCATGAGGATATATAATCCCAAAATTGTTATTGGAATCATGACAATTTTGGGTTCATTCCTTATTCAGATCGGAATCCTTCAATATCCGCAAGACAAAAATCATCGAGGTCAGGTATGGAACCGTCAAACAGATTGCGGAAGAAGTCTGTTGTATTCACACTTGCAAACATCACACATTCCTCTTCACTGCAATGTGCCCCGTTTTCCTGGTGATGTTCCTCCATTGGCACTCCGTTATTAACCAGCCCGATTAAATGACCATATTCATGCCGCAAGACTGTACCCTCAATATTTCTTCTTGACGGGTTAAAAGGCGGTGAACCACTTACACGGCTGATCGTTTCACCAAAATAGGC
>SLKH01000109.1 GCA_007134665.1 Balneolaceae bacterium | reverse complement strand
TCACGTTTAAACTGGCTTACAAGCTCCTGTGCTCTCATTTTTTCGGCATTTGCTTCTATCTCCATGGTTTTTGTATCCACGCTATCGAGAGCAATTTCCATTCTTGCTTCATTTTTTGCAGTTCGTTCATTCAGGCGGGTCACCATTTCATCGTGAGTCTGATCAATACCACCCATTTCAAACTGTTCAAGAGTGTCTGCAACTCTCGCCTGCCATTCAGCACGTTCACTTGCACGCATCGCCTCCCGGGCTTCCTTGATCTTTCGGTCCTTTTCCCGCATAAATGCCTGCTTTACTTTTAATGCTTTTTCATATGCATGCTCCGCAAAGCGTAATTGCTCCCGGCTTTGCTGAAGATTCTCCTTATGCTTTTCGAGCTGCATCGCATAGCCTTCAGCAATATCATCCCTGTTGGCATTAATTGCCGATTTTATTTTATGAGTCAGATCGTTAATACTCTTCTCGTAACGATCCACTTCTTTTTGCAACATCACCACATTTGCTTTGACTGTGGCAATATTTTCGTTCATCTGGGGAATCTGATCGTTCAGTTCACGTATATTCTGTTCCAGGATTAATTTCGGATCTTCCATGGATGAAACCAATCCACCGAACATGGATTTTATAGCTCGTATAAATCGTTGAAACATAGCCTTATTCTTAATTTATTGGTTTGCCCTGCCTTTGATTACTAACGTACTGAAAGTTAACGGATTTCACTTATTTAGCAATATTATCTGTTATACAGCTGTACTCCGTTTTTATCAACCATATGTGATATGAGTTTTCGTTCTGTCGGTTTAATACCTGATATTGATATAGCATTAATAAATTTACGTTCAGCATTATCCAATACTTCACTGTTGTTCGTATAAAACCGGGCAATTGTTTCACCTTTCTTTATTTCATCACCGGTTTTTCTCTTTAAAATTATCCCTGCAGCCGGATCAATAATATCTTCTTTCGTTCTTCTGCCTGCTCCGAGCTCAAGTGACACCATACCGATTTCATACGCATCCATTGCATGTATGTATCCATTTTGATCAGCTACGATTTCATGTAAGTATTCAGCTTCATTATATATTTCAGGATTTTCAATTACACCGGCATCACCACCCTGTTCCTTTACAATATCTATCCATTTATTCCAGGCGGATCCGTCTTCTACTGCTTGTTTACTCTTTTCCACACCTTCTTCGACTGATTTTGCATGCTCACCCAGATATATCATGGTACCAGCCAGCAGATGAGAAATCTCCATCACATCATCAGGGCCATCACCCCGGAGGCATGCGATACCCTCCCTGACCTCAAGCCAATTTCCGACGGCAAAACCCAGCGGCTGATCCATATCGGTCAGATAAGCTATCGTCTGTTTACCAAATTCTTCTCCAATACCTACCAGGGCCTGTGCAAGTTTAACGGCCTCATTATGATTGCTCATAAATGCTCCCGACCCATATTTCACATCCAGAACCAGCGCATCAATACCTTCAGCAAGCTTTTTACTCATGATGCTTCCGGCAATAAGCGGAATGGACTCAACAGTAGCCGTAACATCCCGAAGGGCGTATAACCGTTTATCTGCCGGTGCAATTTCGTCTGTCTGTCCGGCAAGTACCAGGTTATGCTTTTCCAGAATCTCCCTGTATCTACCGAGAGTCACATCAACAGTAAACCCCGGGATAGATTCCAGTTTGTCGAGTGTGCCACCGGTATGGCCCAAACCGCGGCCGGAGATCATCGGCACCGGAACACCGCATGAAGCTACAATCGGAGCAAGAATGAGTGATAATTTATCGCCGACTCCTCCGGTTGAATGCTTGTCCACTTTTTTACCCGGAATATCTGATAAATCAACCACAACACCGGAATGGAGCATTGACCTTGTCAGGGCAGCCGATTCGGCATCCGTTAATCCCTGCAAAAAAGCTGCCATTAAAAAAGCACTCATCTGATAATCGGCAAGGCTGTCTCTGGTATAGTTATCAACCAGATAATGAATCTCCTCTTCATCTAACTCCTTTCCATCTCTTTTTTTTCTGATTAAAGAAACTGTGTTATACTTGTTCTGATTCATGGATTCCGGGGAGGTTTCAATATCAGTTTTAATCTGAATTAAACAATCAATGTACATAGAATATTGAATCTGAGCGAATCACAAACAAATACAATTAGTGCAAAATCAGCATCATTGATGTCAAACAAAGTCAGGCTGCTTACCGATCAGAATATCTTGATTCACGAGAATTATATTCCCGGGGAAATTGAACTTCACACTTTTAATCCGGCACTGGGTTTGCCGGAAACTGTGAATGACTACGATGCCCTCCTTGTAAGAACTGTGAACAGGATTGATGATACAACCTTTATTGGCCGGAATACCAATATCAAATTCATTGGAAGTGCTACAGCAGGCATTGATCATATAAACCTTCCATGGCTAAAGAAACAGGGGATCAAATTTGCATATTCTCCGGGCTGTAATGCATCTTCTGTAGGTGAATACGTTGCAGTAGCATTGCTTTGCTGGTCTCTGAAATCCGGAACCGATCTCACAACGCTGCGTGCCGGAATCATCGGAGCCGGCCATACAGGAACGGCAACTGAACGATTGCTTAAAAACCTCTCAGTTCATTGTGTGCGATACGATCCACCCAAAGAAGCCTTGGATACAGCGTTTGAAGGTGCCACGCTTGAAGAGGTTTTAAGTTGTGATATTTTGACATTCCACACTCCCCTTACTTATACCGGGCAATGGCCAACATATCACTGGCTGAACAGAGAAAAGCTCAAAAACAGATCCTATCAACTTATTATCAATGCAGCCAGGGGTGGTGTCATCGATGAAGAAGCATTGCAGGAGAGTTATCAACAGGGCAACATCAACGATTATATATTGGATGTATGGGAACATGAACCGGCCTTTGATGATAAAGTTGCTAAATCTGCATATATCCGTACTCCGCATATTGCCGGGTATTCAATTCAGTCGAAGCAGAAAGCAACCCGGATCGTGATGGGATCACTTTGTAAATTTTTCGGGATTCCTTCACAGGGATTCAGTTTTACCCCTCCTGCACCGCCTCCACCGGAAATAAATTATGAATATGATAATAGGGATTTTCAAAGCCTGCTCGGTAAACTGAACCCAATATTTGAATATAACCGCTTTTTGTCGTCTCTGATTGATCTTTCATCTGATGAAAAAAAACACCAATTTCAACAGATACGCACTGAATTCCCCCTCAGGCATGAACATCCTTATTACAAACTGGATAAAGTATTACTAAAGAGGTACCCTGTATTAAGAGCTCTTGGATTTGGTATTAAACAAGATTGATGCATTCCTGGTTGTAATCCTGGCAACTTCTTCAACCGGCAGTTTCATAACTTCCCCAAGTTTTTCAGCAACAAAGGAAATGTAGGAAGGTTCATTTCTTTTACCTCTATTAGGTGACGGGGCAAGAAACGGGGCATCTGTCTCCAATACCATTTTATCTATCGGCAGATCTTTGACAACCTTGTCTACACCACTGTTTTTAAAAGTAAGCACTCCACCTATACCAAGGTAAAGGCCGAGGTCGAGTGCCCTTTTACCTTCATCCACTGTACCCGTAAAGCAGTGCCAAATGCCCCGTAAGGTGCCATCCTGTTCCGATTCGATCAGGTCAAGCAGATCTGATGTACTCTCCCGGTTATGAAGAATGACCGGTTTCTGCACCTGCCTGGAAACCCGGCAGTGAATTCTCAGGCTTTCTTTTTGTTGCTCCACATGATCCGTGCTCCAATAATAGTCAAGCCCGGTTTCACCAACAGCTACATACTTATCACTTTTACAG
>SLKH01000382.1 GCA_007134665.1 Balneolaceae bacterium | reverse complement strand
AGCTCGGAATAATGTCGGGCGACAGGATTGTAGCTATTGATGACAGCAGTGCAATCGGATTTACTAATGATGATGTTGTGAACAAGCTTCGCGGCCCAAAAGGAACTGAGGTAAAAGTAACTATCAAACGGCCGCGAACCAGCAGCCCTCTGAATTTCAACATAGAACGTGATGATATCCCCCTCACTACCCTTGATACTCACTATATGCTCGATGAGCGGTCTGGCTACATTAAGATAAACAGATTTGCTGCCACAACACATGATGAATTTCTTGCTGCTGCAAGTGATCTTGAATCCCAGGGTATGGAACGTTTAATACTTGATCTGCGAAACAATCCTGGAGGATATTTAAGCCAGGCAATTGCAATAGCCGAAGAGTTTTTTCCCAGAGGTACAAAAATTGTGTCCACTCAAAGCAGACACAGCCGTTTCAGTTCCGAGGTACATTCCAGAAAAAATGGTGCATTGAAAGATATACCTGTCATTACCCTTGTAAATGAAGGCTCAGCTTCAGCCAGTGAAATTGTAAGTGGTGCAATCCAGGATCACGATCGCGGGTTGATCGTTGGCAGGAGAACGTTTGGTAAGGGACTTGTACAACAACAATATGAATTGATTGACAAAAGCAACATCAGAGTCACCATTTCACAATATTACACTCCATCGGGACGCATGATTCAAAAGCCCTATGAAAGTGGCCGTGAACAATACGCCTACGAAATCTACTCCCGCGACAGGGCCGTTGATGATGCTGAAGCGTTTATCGGCCATGTTCCGGACTCCCTGGTATTCAATACCACTGCCGGACGAAAAGTTTATGGTGGTGGTGGAATTGTACCCGATTTCATTGTCCAGGAGGATACCACTATATCCACACATGTCATTAATTTTATGATGGCAAACAGGGTAGATTTTGATTTTGTACGCAACTACATCGATGAGAGGGGTGACGAATTCCGAAATGAATGGGAAGCGGACTTCAACAATTACCGGTCTGAATTTGAATGGTCTGAAAGAGATCGTGAGCAATTTATTGGAATGCTTGTTGACAGAGGAATGACCATTGATGATGAAACAAAAGAACCACGTGTTGAGGATGATTCCATCGTTGTTTCAAATGAACACCTTTATGAAGTACTCTGGATGGCTGAAGGGCGAATGAAGGCTGAACTTGCAAGGCAAATTTGGGGCCTCGAATATTTCTATCCTGTAATAAATGACTACTTTAATGACATCCTTGTTGAAGCAGTAAAATTGTGGGATGAAGCAACACCTGAGGCTTTGGCAGCTACTGCGGCCCAAATTAATGTCGATATCAGCAACTGATCTTTGAATAAGTCCTAAGGTTAAAACAAAATCAAATGCAGCCTTTCAGAATGAGGTTAAACCTGAAAGTGCTGCTATTGCAATAACGGCAGTTTCACTTCTTAGCCTGTACGAACCAAGTGAAAATCTTTTGCAATCGTATGTATCAATAATACTCATCTCAAAATCAGTGAAACCACCTTCAGGCCCTACGATATAGAGAATTTTATTGTTACCGGAGAAATCTGCGGGGTTGATCTGGTCCGGGTCAAGCTTTTCATCTGCAATTAATATTTTTTGCTCTCTATTGGTTTTCAGTACATACTCCAGGTTTTTTTCCTCTGCCACCTCAGGATACCACACCCTTAGACTTTGTTTCATAGCAGCAAGTGCTGTTGCTTTTAGCCGATCCAGCCGTACATTTTTTTTCTCACTATTGCCCGCATGATAAATAATGATTTTTGATACGCCCAGTTCTACAGCTTTTTCTACAGCAAATTCAAGCCGGTCTCTTTTCTTTATATTTCCAATAGCAATTGAAATTTCCGGTACCGGACTGTGCTGAAAAGAGTTCTCTTCTATAATTGCCCTTAAGGAATTCCCGGAAACTGAAACCACCTCTCCTTTATAAAGATTCCCTTGACCATCTGTAGCCATGATGGAATTTCCCTTCTTAATCCTCAGTACTTTACTTGCATGTATCGCTTCCTGGCCTACAAGGGTGAATTCATCTGATTTATTTAAACTGCCAGTATTATGTTCAATATAGAAGAGATTCATTATTCAAAAAGACAATGATCAGGCCGGTTGTTTAAAATGTTTTCCGAGTTTAAGGCCCTGCCCCTGATAATTACTTGAAATCTCGGTACCATAAATAAATTTTGGGATCTCTGTATTAGGTTCGAATTTCATACTGCAAAAAGTCTGCCCATCTTCAATCAGAAACGGCACATCGTGTGAACGAACTTCAAGTACCGCCCTGGCACCGCCATCCTCAGCAGTACCTCCAAAGCCGCTGTCAAAGAATCCTGCATAATGTGTCCTAAGCTCTCCGGAGCCGGTATCGTACGCAATCATTTCGGCAGCAAGCTGTGCCGGAATCCTGCATCGCTCCCTGGATGCAAAAATATAAAAAGCTTCAGGCTCTAAAATGAGATGGTCACCCTTTCGGTTATAAATTGGTTCCCAGAAATCATCCACCTCATAGAAATTGATCCGATCAAGATCGATCATATCTCTGTGTTTTCTCGCTTTATAACCTACGATATCATCGGCATTACTTCCTTCGGTTTGAAGATTAACACTTAAAAAGAGTCCATTTTTTACTTTAATTTCTTCGATGCTGAGTGGATTTCCACTCCCGTCAAACAGGATCGGATCGGTATTATGAATACGTAAAAGATCCTGATCGGATAACGTTGTGTATCCGTGACGTACTCTGAGCTGGTTGAGCCTATGGCCGGTGCGTACCTTGATCGGAAACGATTTTGGCACAACTTCAAGATACAACTTGCCTTTATAGCCGGGTTCAATCTCTTCAAACCGGTGCGAATAATCCGTGATCACACGCGTGAATATATCCAGCCTTCCTGTTGTACTCTTCGGATTAGCCTTGGCTGACAGGTTCTCTTCCGAAAGAAGTTGAAATTCACTTGTTTGGCCATCTCCATTAAACAATTTTTTCTGAGCTGTATAATTTCCAACAGGCAGGTCAAGCTCTTCGAGCAGTGGAATGATATAAACACAGTTAGGTTCAAGAATAGCACCATCACTGATTGAAAAAGTGTATTGATGCAGTTTATCAATTTTTTCTTTAACCTTTTCATTTTCCGGCAGAAAACTGCACCTGACCCTGTGAGCAACTTCACCAAGCCGAAGGTCGATGGAGTTGGGCTGAAACTGATTCCCCTCGATAGGATGGCCTTCAGAGCCTTTTATGATACCGGCATCACATAGCAATTTTAATTTCTGGACCGGCATAATTCCTCTGGTCCGAAGCCTGACATTGTTCATCTGGAATCCCGAATATTTGGATTTAATTATTGCGGGTAGAAGTTATGAAATTTTGAACTCATCATTAACGCGGGATTATCACCTTTTATTCCTTTAGAGATGCTCCGGCAAGTTCAAGTACTTTTTTATACTCCTTTTCAGTGACCTTTGTAATTGACAGCCTGTTTCGTTTGAAGAGCATCATATCCTTAAGTATTTCATCTTTCTTGAGTTCATCCCGCGTTACCGGCTTATCAAATTTTTGCACAAATTTCACATCCACGAGTTGCCACCTGGGGTCACTTTCTGAACTCTTCTCATCAAAATACTTGCTGTCCGGATCAAATTGGGTCGGGTCCGGATAGGGTTCGCTGCACACTTCCATCGTGCCAACGATTTCAGGAGGCCGCACATTGGAATGGTAAAACAGTGCACGATCGCCAATTTTCATTTCATCACGCATAAAATTTCTCGCCTCGTAATTCCTGATTCCATCCCAGGGCTCAACCTGGTCTTTTTCAAGATCCTCAATGCTGTAAGCATAGGGTTCGGATT
>SLKH01000275.1 GCA_007134665.1 Balneolaceae bacterium | reverse complement strand
GCTAAACGTTTGACCAGCCGATACAAAGAAGAACGGGCCCAAGCATTGTTTGGCGGAATCGCCGCACACAGTATCCTACCACTTGATAAACCTTCTACTGCAGCTATAGGCCTTGTACTTGGCGCAGCAGGCCACAGTGTTGGCTGGCCGTTACCTAAGGGGGGATCACAATCAATTGCAGATGCAATGAAGGCATATTTTGAATCTTTGGGTGGTGTTGTGGAAACCGGCCTAAAAATTACAGACTTCAACATGCTTCCTGATGTCAGGGCGGTTTTATTCGATTTGACTCCAAAACAGGTATTATCCATTGCCGGTGACCGGTTTCCAAAGGGTTATCAAAAAAAATTGGCAAACTATCGATATGGCGCCGGAGTATTTAAAATCGATTATCTGCTATCCGAACCTGTTCCCTGGAAAGATCAGAGATGCAGTCGTGCAGGAACAGTGCATGTCGGCGGGTCTTTCAGTGAAATTATGGAATCAGAAGCATCCATGAATCAACAAAGACATTCCGAGAAACCATATGTACTTGTTGCCCAGCAAAGCCTCTTCGATAAGACAAGAACTCCTGATAACAGAGAAACACTTTGGGCTTATTGCCATGTTCCGAATGGGTCAGACAAAGACATGACGGAAGAAATTGAAAATCAGATTGAAAGATTTGCCCCTGGTTTTCGTGATGTCATCGAACAGCGTGTTTCCATGACCGCGACATCCTTCGAATCGTACAATGCAAATTATATCGGCGGTGACATTAATGGTGGCAGCCAGGATTTATTCCAACTATTTGCGCGACCTGTTTCACTGTTTGCACCCTATGCTACACCGGTCAAGGGAATCTATTTCTGCTCCTCTTCAACCCCACCTGGTGGCGGAGTACACGGTATGTGCGGATATCATGCCGCTCAACTGGCAATAAAACGTGAGTTTTAACTAAAAAGCTGATAACAGGTTTACCATCTATGGCCCGATGATACAACCTTTTATTTCCTGCTTTAAACTGGTCATTAATGCTATGATCCACGTTAAAATTCCCGTACTTTTGGCACCGAAGTTTGAGTTGTCTGCTATAGAATGATCCGTAACCTCATAGAATTCACCAAAAATTCTTCTTTTTTAAACCAGTCCGGGAAAAAATCCGGTTCCGGAAAATGGAATGTCGCCACCCTTCTGATTGCGTTTTTGGTGTCAATCCCTGTAATCACTATCCTTGTCAATATTTTTATCCCGGCAGGGGAAGTCTGGGCACATCTCTCCTCGACTGTATTGCCTGATTATGTCAAAAACTCAATCTGGCTGATGCTTGGAGTCGGTACTGGTGTCTTTATACTGGGTGTCGGAACAGCATGGATCGTTACGATGTGCCGTTTTCCGGGCCAAAAAATATTTAACTGGGCACTGATACTTCCCATGGCGGTACCTGCTTACCTGATGGCCTATACCTACACAGAGTTTCTTTCTTTTACAGGTCCGCTTCAAACCATGCTTCGCGATCTGATGGGTTGGGGTCCGGGAGATTACTGGTTCCCGGATATTCGTTCCGTACAGGGAGCGATACTTATGATGTCGTTTGTGTTTTACCCTTATGTTTATTTGTTGTCCCGATCAGCTTTCCTGGAACAATCAACTTCGCTGATGGAAGCAAGCAGAAGCCTCGGTTGCACCCCCTTTCAAAGCTTTTACAAAATTGCGCTTCCACTTGCCCGGCCATCGATTGCCGGGGGAATGGCTCTTGCATTAATGGAGACACTAAACGACTTCGGGACAGTCGATTATTTTGGTGTTCAAACGTTCACAACCGGTATCTACCGCACCTGGTTTGGGCTTGGAGAACCGGTAGCTGCAGCCCAGTTATCTGCTTTCCTGTTACTCTTTATACTTTTCCTGATATTACTTGAAAAGTGGTCTCGAAATAAAATCAATTACAAACAGTCGGGAAGCGGCAGGTATAAAAAGTTCTCTTTATATGATCTTAAAGGCTGGAAAAAGTGGGGAGCCGTTATCGCATGTTCTATACCGATGGTATTTGGTTTTATCATACCGGTTACGCTGCTCACAGAAATGATGATTAGTAATTTTGATGCTGCCGTTGACAGCAGGTTTTTTCAGTATGGATTAAATACCCTATTGGTTGGATCCATTGCCGGAATTCTCGCATTAATTATTGCATTGGTAATGGCGTATGGCGTCAGATTGAATCCGTCTTTTACCACACGAACAGCAACACGTATAGGTGCTATGGGTTATGCAATTCCCGGTTCAGTAATCGCAGTCGGAGTTATGATCCCTTTTGGCTGGTTTGACAATACCCTGGATAGCTGGATGAGATCGACATTCGGAATGTCGACCGGTTTGATTCTGAGTGGGACAATCGTCGCATTGATTTTTGCTTATATCGTTCGGTTTCTTGCCGTTTCCTACACAACGGTAGAATCGAGTTTATCCAAAATTACTCCGAACATGGATGAAGCCGCAGAAGGATTAGGGTATAAATTCAATCAGATACTCCGGAAAGTTCATATCCCGATGATGAGCAAAAGCCTTTTTGCAGCAATTATTCTCGTCTTTGTTGATGTGATCAAGGAACTTCCCGCTACGCTCATCGTCCGGCCATTCAATTTTGATACCCTGGCAGTGCAGGTATACAGACTTGCATCCGACGAGCGGCTTGCCGAATCTTCAGGAGCTGCTCTCGCTATCATACTTGTGGGGATAATTCCGGTGATCATATTAAGCCGGTCGATGAACCAGGGAAGGGAAAAAAAAATCTGATAATTCTTAACTTGATCGAATATTAATCCTGATATTGAATCGAATATCATGAGTTGTCCGTTCGAATGAACGCGTCGATTTTGGAAGTATTCGGCTGAATGCATATTCAAAGTTTGCCTGCAGTGTATTCGAGAACCTGTATCCAAGAATAGTAGAAGCATTGATTCTTGTTTGTCCGGACGGAGGCCTGGGACTGATGGAATATTGTGACGGATCCCTGACTATTGTATCATGACTTTCGGATAACGCCCTGTCAATATCGGCATCAAGTAAAAATCGCTGTTCGGTGTCTTCAATGTAGTTTCCATTCAGGGTGATATCGAGATTATTTGACAACTGTCTGAAGAACGGCATCCGGAAATTTCTAATCGTATACGTCATAGACAATGTCAGCCCTTTGGAAGTCCTTTCTGTTACATTAATATTTGACAAGGCGAGACTCGTTAGTTTACTGTATTCATACCCGATTTGTGTCCGGAAATTATTATCCCAGGTTATATTTAATTGAGCCAGTGGAGCAAATCTCTTTTCAATGTTGATGGATGAAGGTTCAAATTCCGGCCTTTCATCCTCTACGACATAAGCTCCGATTCTTCGGGGTGGTAAAGGGCCTGCTCCGCTGTTAAAACTCCAGCCAAGTCTGTATCTGCCACTATACGCATGAGATAAAGAAGCCCGTTGCATATACCGGCCGACAAATGGAATATACTCTTCTATCCCGGTCCAGTTTACCCTCCAGTTCGGCAATGGTATCGGAGTGAAATTTCTCTCTCCGATCGCACTGGTTGAACCACCCAGGTATGCTTTTCTGAAGTCTTCCTGAAGTGTAATCCGGTTCATTACCGTTCTTCCGTTGGCTGAACCTATGCTGTCAGAAGTTGCACTCATCCCCTGAAATGCTGTATCGAGTTGTCTTTCGAACAGATCCCGATATCCATCACCAAAAGCCCATACACTTGAACCGATATTGCCTGACGCATTAAATACAGATGTAATTTGGTTTTCAGGGTCAATGGATATTGATCGAGTAGTTCTTTCATCCCAGTGTGTCCCCCAGGTCAGATCAATACTGAAATTAGTAAATGGTTGTAATCGCAAACTCAGGTTGATATCATCTGTGTATGTATTATTTGCAGGAAGTTGAATCGTAGATATACCATCTATATTATCTATTAGCTGATCCCGGCTGATAGATTCACGATACCCAACCCTGTACAGAAAAGGAGGCGAGTAATTGTCTGTCCAGTTAAACATTTCAAAAAACTGAGAGCCACCTGAATAACCTGCCTGAGAACCGGTTTTAGAATCATTATAGGTTACCTCTATACTTTGAATACTCATCATACCCAGAATCAGCTTTCGTGCATAATAGGTAAAGTGTTCACCCGCTGATCGGGGTTCGGTATCAGTATCCAATTCACCATTATTCTCTTCACGGCGTTCACGAGTTTCCTGCCTGTCAGCTTCGACCATGCCACTGTAAAAGCCCCACCGATCAAAGAGCCGGCCTATTTCAAGCCTCAGGTTATGATCCAGCCGGAAGGTATTGGAAACACGTGCTCCAAGGTTTGAACCGAATGGTGAATTTTCCCAACGATAACCTCCACCATATCTAAGCGAATAATTAACCCAGTTTATTGCACGAAACTGATTCAGCCGTGGTTGCCAGGAAGCAGTATAATCTTCCTGATAAGAAGATCTGCGCGGTTTAATATCACTATCGGTAAACAAGTCTTCAATAACCTGAAATGTTGGCAAAGGTGTATAAGCGGAGCTATCTATACCGGTTACTTCCGCATCCTGTACTGCAAGCCTGCTCAAATCGAACCCTCCCCTTGCCTGGAAATTGGTTGTTATAGACCGGGTCAGGTTATAACCAAAACCGAAGGTTGTGTTATAATTGAAATTATGAGTTTGCTGCAATGGTTGTGGAGGTTCTGACAAGTCAAACGTTCTACGGCGGCGCTCTTCATATGTTCTGCTCATTTGAATAGATGTGGAAAAATTATTCGGCATCAACCCGAACTCAAGTCCGGAAAGGAGATTTACTACAGGTACATTTTCCATAAAACCGAAAGGCCGCAAAAATCGGACATTCCGGAAATTGATATTATATCTCAGGGACGTATTAAAATTCCAGCTATCCTGAAACCGGTACTGAGGATTTCGCGCATTGGTCAGGTTATAAACATAATTAAAAGTAGTGTTATCCAGTGTATGGCGGGTAAGCCAGTTCTCTGAATTTTGCTTACTAACATTTGAGAGATTAATGGAGTAGGACTCACTGTATGTTTGTACTTCACGAACCCGCTCATCGATGATCGACTCCTGTTCCGATTCTGAAATATCAGTTCTGGCCCGGACTGCTTGCTTAAAATCACTCAGTCGAATATCCCCTTCATTGGGAAGATAACGGGGCGTAGTTGTTGAACTGCGTGTAGTAAGAGTAACCGGAATATTCCAACCAAATCGCTCGGGGATAAACCGATGCATATTCACTGTGGAATTAAGATCGTATGCGAGTTGGTCCGACATTCGACGTTGCCCAAGCCGTGAATCGAGTGCACCAAAGCCGTCAGTTTGACGGGTCAAATTTGTATTGAGCGTAGCAAAATCAGCGAGCTTGAATGATGCTCTTGCATTTGCTGCCCATCCCGATTCATTATCAAAACCGGAAACCCTGAGTTCATTCATCCAAAACTGCGCATTCAGGATAGGGGTACCTGGCCCTGACGGATCATCCGGGTTATACGGATTTCGAATTCCCATTCCTATTTCTGATACTCTGTCAAGAGATGGGTTGCCCCTGATTGCAATAATGGCTCCCGGTGGTGCATTTTCCAGCAAATCACCCCTCTCATACAACTGTGTAATATCCTCCGGTACTTCCTGATCACGAAGTTGTTTGAGTTGATTAAATGCCCGGATGATAATGTTCATACTATTCTCATCATAGAGCCAGACCTGTTCGGCTTCTTCTTCAAGCCGGCCGGATTGAGCCGGGTCATAACTTTGAAATGGATAATCCACATCACTGGGAGTGACCGGTTGGCGATATTCGTAGTAATTATTTTCAATATCATTGCCAAAACGCATCACCAACTCAGCATCCCCTCTGTTTTCATAACCTTCACCATGAACAAACATCCTCATATTTGAGTAATTTAGAAGATTAAGTCCCCCGGGGTAATTACGTTTAACCATTTGTAAATTACCTCCCCCAAGATTTTCCACATTCAATACAATCGACTGTTCATTTTGCAGCGACTGTATTTGTGTCCCCCGATCCTGTGCACGAATTGCTCCCAGTGGTTGACGATAAGGAATTGGCTCACGATTCGAGTTCTCTTCAATATTAATTGTGGATACTTTCAGATCGGCATTAGGGTCACTCATTTCATTGATACGCTCGGCATTCTGCCATTGACTCCCTACAAACTCCAGTGTTGCGAATCGAAGAGTAAAGGGTTGTTCATATCCTGACATCCACATTCTTACATATGTGATATTTTGAAAATCTTCAATATCTCCTACTTTACGTTTAAACTCTTCCAGCGGAATCCTGACTTGGTACCATCGATCCTGCTGCCTTGATCCCGGAACCCGGTCGACAATAAATGTCCCCTCGGAACCGGGTGTGAGGCTTGCTGCATCTGCAGGGTTAAGCTGAATTTCATACTGGAAGTAGGCATTGTTTAATTCAACCCTTGACGGATTGACCAACCCTTCCGTATTCGGACGATTGGTGACTGCTCTTCGATCTCCCTGGTCTAACGGGGTATTCCCTTCATAATACCCCATCATTCTGTGGAAACGCTCATGTAATGGCAAATTCTCAACTGAAGACTCACCATAAAAAAAGTATTGATCATTGGAAGGATCATTCCAGATTTTCCGAAATTCCGGACTATTTTCTCCATACTGTTCCCGCATTGCATCAATAAAGTCAGAAAATACATTTCTCTCATTAAGGCCGTTGAATCCACCTGTCGCCGGCAGCCCGTCCAGCCCTACATCTTCAAGATCCCGGTTCGTTGTTGAGAACTCCCCTTCCGGCGGAGCCGGATTTGAAGGGACATAAGACCGCGGATTCCCAGCAACATCCGGTATTAATGACTCCGGGTTGAGTGCATGGCCGTCTTCCGTATTCAGTTTGGCATTTGGAATCACATCTTCAGAAACAATACCCACATCGATAAAGATTCTGCCATCATACGCATCCAGATCACCAGCAGTTGGCTCTCTGCCACCCGGAAGAACCGGTTGAACCCAGAATTCAAGGAATTCCACATTATTTTGTGTAAAGTCTTCCTGTCCTGATGGCAGAACAGCAGTCATCCCACCCCAGGTACGCTCAGGTTCTTCTTCAAGCAGTGTTCTGAGTTCCATATTATAATTATATGGGCCTCGCCTGGTTGGATCATAAAACACATCCAGGGTTGTCACAAACTCATCCTGTGGGTTTCGCGTCTGTCTGCCGGGGAAAACATCATTAACCCGTACCGGTTCCGACTCGGGAGTAAACTCAACTCCATCAAGAATATTCCCAATGTTCCTGGGAATTGAATACCAGGAAAATTTGGACCTTAAATCCGCCCTCTCTGTTTGCATGATCAATGGCGAACTTGAAGGAGCTGTAAAATTCTCGTCTTCATCGAAATATATATCATCAGGTGTATAGCCGGGAATAGCGGCTGGAGCCGCGGCAAGATGCCAGCGTGTGGCACTCATCAGGTTAATCTTAATGCTCGACCCCTCAAAATCATCTATAAAAGAAAGCCCTTCTTCTTCGTCAGGGAAGAGTTCATTATTTCTGATTGCCCTGTCAACGGCTCTCGTTTGAGATACCCCGGGATTTAATTTTGCAAACTCCCCACTGAAAGTTACTTCTGAGGATTCACGGGTTGAGAGAAGTGGCAGGGCATCGAGCAGCCGTGTTATAAATGGAGTTTCAAAATGCGCATTCGCATCAAAACCGAAAACCATATTGTTTATGGGTTCATCACCAATACGGATTTTATCGTCAAGCGGCCTTTCATTATAACGAAAGTATGTTCCACCGAGCGTAATATCATTACTTAGCTGATATTCAGCCCTAAGGCCGGTAAAAGTTTTCTGCTCGATCGTAGTTAAAGCCTGGTTTTCATATTCAATCCTGATTTCCTGGCCAGGTGCAGTATATCGATCATTCAGAATACTGATACTTCCAAAACTGTAATCGACCTGATAATCCACACCTTCCTGTAATTCCGTACCGTTTGCATAAACCCTTACGGATCCCTCCACCAATGCAAAATCAAGCGTAAAATTCTCCTGAACTCCACCCTTTACCGTACCATCGAACCGATAAAAATTGTTTTTGGAGATTCGTTCTGCATTGGTTCGCTGTTCTTCATACAGTTCGTAATAAACAAGCCTTTCCAGGTCTTCATCTGTGGCACCGGCTTCCAGCAGCAGTTCCTCAAGCCTGCCGCCAAACGGTTCCAGGTATGGAAAAATAATTCGTCCGTTAACTGCATCAAGAGTTCCGGTTCCAAAATCGACCTGATTGTCAGGATTAAGAGCACCCTGGCTATCAACCCTGTCGAGTCCAAGATCCTGCAGAATCGTTGTATTACGCCCAGGCAGCCTGTTCTGGGCAACAGAACCTTCGGTAAACTGCAGATCAAGGTCGATATTATTTCTTGTCAGGTCTGTTGCTCCCAGGGAGTAGACGTTTCGCATTGTCAAAGGAAATGCCCTGTGATCGGTCGATTGACGGCCAGGACGTAACATTTTCAGAAAAATTCTTTCACTTCCACCCTGGTTTACATCACCGACGTTGATATTTTCTCCTCCAGGCCCTACATAACTAAATGATACAGCAAGCACTTCCCTTGAGCTTAAGGTCCTGTTAAGTGAAATATATCCTGAGATTCTGTTTAAATTATAATCCTCTCCTTCCCTCAATAGCCTGAAATACCCTTCCTCAAAATTTCTTGGATCATCTATTCCGAGATCGGTTGCCGATATGCCAACTGTCGGGTCTCTGAAAGCATCAATGACACTTTGATCGAACCTGTCAAATTGATTATTCGGAGGTGCAAAGGTGCCATCGGGATTTTCTACGACCCCATAATCGACAAGAGCTACTGCCAGACGTGCTCCTTCTTCCGCCTGAACCTGTTCACTCAAAACCCATATATTCACCTCAGATATTTGCAGCGACTGTGTCGCCTGCTGCGGATTTGCCAGACTCTGCTCAAACTCCTGCCTGGTGTAGAAATCCATAAAAAAATGCCGGTCATTTTCATAATCGGCCGGCCGGAGATTAATCGGCCGCTCCTGCGAACCTCCGGTAATTGTCTCTATATTACTCTCCCCTTTTTGCTGTGATAAAACTGAGGTAAAGCGCAGGGCCCCGAGTTCTGCAACAGATTTAATGCCAAAGAGTGATCCTGATCCCCTGATGAGTGAATTCCCGGTTTGCATCGATACATTACCCATTTCAATACTTCTGATAATTTCATCTTCATAACCTTGATAGGCAATACTTAACCTGTTTTGATAATCAAACATACGCTCAGTATCCCAATCAGTCTGAATTGTCAATTTATCACCTATAGTACCCTGAATGTTGAGCTGGAGATTCTGATCAAAGGTAGGGTCCACACGTGTCTGCTGATCGGGAGGCAGAGATGGGTCCGCTGTCTGCTGAATTGAAGCCCCTATATTCATATTGGCAACACCATTGACCCGAAGATTGATTTCCGGACGGCCAAAAATTGTTGTAAATGCTGATTCCCGTCCACCAGGTATAGTAAACCTGAAGTCAAGTAATCCCCGATCTTCATCATCAATCAGGTCGAACTCTTCAATTAACCGAGTCCAGTTATGCCTCAGACTTTCCTGCCTGGAGAGTTCACGGTATTCCTCAAAACTATAAATACCGGGCAGGCCGATAGGAATTTGATATATATAATCAACTGCCTGATATCTTCCGTCTTCCAAACGCTCGACCTGGACGGATTCTGCTGGCAGACTAATGTAATACAAACCCGGATAAAGTCTGAGATAGGGACTGGCAAGAAGCCGTCCGGTATATGGCGAGCGAAATATTTGCTGAAATTCCCTGTCGGTCGTATCGGCCTGAACCGTATCTGCTGCAATCTGATCCAAATCAGGTATGGGAACATCCTGTGCCTCCAGGGTAATGGCCGGAACAAATAGAAGTAACAGAAATAAGAGATATATTTCTGCAACTAACGGTATGGTACGACGTTTATAGGAATACACAGATTTTATTTAAATCGTCAAAAACTGTTGAAACATAAATCGGAATCCCTATACCGGATCAACCCGATGCATCTGTTTCTCTGATTATTATGCCTCTGTAGTCAATGATAATCGGCGACATTGAATGTAACAGTATTCGTCGTAACTAATTTCTGATAGGCACTGATTTGGATTGAACATTATTCATATCAGCAAATTTAACAAATGGGTAAAACCGAAATCAGATAATAAAATATTATTACCTTTGTTGAAAGTTTATGCAGGTGATTAATCATCCGTGTAATATCATCTTATTTTTTCGGTTATATATTGTGCCTTTTGTTTTCATTTATAAACTACAATGATCAACAAGATTCAAAAAGATCTATTAAAGAAACACATCGGCCCGTTCCTGTTCTGTTTCTTTACGGTAATGTTCGTTTTGTTGATGCAGTTTCTGATCCTGCACGTGGACAAACTGGTTGGGAAAGGCTTGCCTTTCTCCATCGTCATTGAACTGATACTAAACAACCTGGCTTACATGGTTGTACTTGCAGTGCCGATGGCAATTCTGGTTGCTACATTGATGGCTTTCGGAAAATTTTCTGAATGGAATGAGTTAACGGCATTAAAAGCGGCTGGTGTGAATCCTTTTACACTTATGAAACCGGTATTGATCGCTGCATCTATTTTGTTTGTCGGATTATCCTACTTTTCCAACGAAATATTACCGGAATCAAACCATAAAGCAAGATCTCTATTCCTGGATATCAGAATGCAAAAACCCGGATTCGATCTGCAGCCGGGTATCTTTTATGATGGAATAGAAGGTTACACTTTCCTTGTTCAGGAGATTCCTGCAGGTTCTGATACACTTTATGATGTAACTTTGTTCCAGGAACCAACTCGTGAAAGATACAGAGCCTACATAAAAGCGGATAAAGGCTGGCTTGAAAGCCCGGATGAATTAACTCTATCGCTGTTTCTCAAAGATGGGACAATTATCCGATACATACCGGGTACAAGACAGGGACTGGAAACCATTGAACGATCCCGTTTTGACAGATACAGAATAAGTTTTGATCTATCGGATCTCTCTTTTTCACGATCGAACCCCGAACAAAGAAGCCGCAACGACCGGACCATGAGTTCACAAGCGATGCTCGCTGTGATCGATACGTTAAAAACCGAGAAAGAATCTCAATTTCAAAAATACATGGAGACAACGGGAACACTTGGCCTGGAGCGGCAAACCACAAGCGGCGAACATGCTCTCAGCTCATTTGATACTGCTGATACTACCCAGGTTTATGAATCGAAATTTACAGCTCTGCAGGATTTGAGGAACAACGTTGATCGTCAAACCCGTGCCGTAACTTTATCTCTGTCAAAAGTGAATAGTTATCGTGCAGATATAGATAATCTTTCAAAAGAATTGAAATGGCGAGAGACCAGGATTGCGGAATATATGGTGGAAGTTCATAAAAAATTCTCAATTCCGTTTGCCACAGTCGTATTTGTGTTGCTTGGTGCACCTATCGGCATGATGACACGAAAAGGGAATATTGGTATAGCTGCAATAATTAGCGCTGTACTACTGACGGTCTATTTTATTGCCATTATTCAAGGTGAAAAATGGGCTGACAGGCTCTTTATCAGTCCGTTTATTGGTATGTGGGGAATCAATATCCTGTTTGGTATAATTGGAATAATCCTGACTCTCCAAATAAGTTCCTCATTTAATATTAAACAGCTTATAGGGAAAGAGTGAAAAAGCTCGACAGGTATATTTTTTTACGATTGTTAACGATTACTTTTTTCGTATTAATCGTTTTAATCTGTGTATATATCCTGATCGACTTTTCGGAGAATAGTGACGATTTTGCTGACCAGGGTGCAACGTTGTCCCAGATCTGGAATGAGTATTACCTTAATTTTATCCCTGAAATGATTCGGCTGGTGAGTCCGCTTGCTTTACTTGTAGCCTGCCTTTTTCTAACCGGCCAGATGACAGAAAGACTGGAAATCACAGCAATCAAAGCAGCCGGAATCAGTTTGTACCGGCTTATCGTTCCATACCTTTTATTCGGGTTTTCATTGGCAATTCTGATCAGCTATCTGGATGCATACATCATACCACAATCCAATGCCGAGCGAATAGAATTTGAACAGCAGTATCTCAGCGGCCGTGCCGATCGAATTGACAGAGGGGGTTTATACAGGCAGGAATCGTACAATACGATCTTTAATGTTAACCATTTTGACCCAAATACCCAGGTTGGTTACAGGGCAACCATGGTAGAATTTGATGAGAATCATGATATTTTAAGAGTAGTAACTGCTAACCGAATGGAGTGGGTCGATTCCCTGAGTGTCTGGAAAGTTGACAATTTCCGTGAACGGCTTTTTACATCAGATTCATTCGTGGACACTACAAACAGGGATCACTATCTCGAAATGAATATAATACCACGTGATCTGGCCCGAAGAACTTCAGACATTTATCAGCTTACTTACCCGGAAGCTGTAAATTATATTGAATCGATACGAAGAGTCGGTGCCGGTGAGATAAATTTACCCCTTGTTCAGTTTTACGGACGGGTTGCCTACCCGTTATCGATTATAGTGGTATCACTGATAGGGTTCGTTTTGGCAATAGAGAGAAGAAAAGGAGGTAAAGGATTCTATATCGCTGTCGGGCTGATTTTCAGCTTTATTTACCTTGTATTCATGAAAGTGATTGAGCCTTTCGGTGCATCCGGTGCAATCGATCCGCTTTATGCTGCAAGCATTCCCCATCTGCTCTTCCTCGCACTTGGAATCATATTGTTTATTTTTACAAAAAAATAAACCGTATTAAGCTTCCGGTTTTGGGCCTCTGTAATTGAAGGGAATATCAAACTTCTCTTTTGTTGTAATTACCCCATGCTCATTTTCATATCTGCTGACATTTTCACTGAGAGCTGTTGATAACCGTTTAGCATGGTCTGGCGTCAAAATCATTCTTTTCACAACCTTCGCCTTTGGTACTCCGGGCATTACAGCAATGAAATCCAGTACAAACTCTGAAGGCGAGTGAGTGATCATCACCAGGTTTGAATAAGTACCCTGGGCCTCACTGTCAGGAAGGTTGATTTCCATCTGCTTTGATTTCCTTGGCTTTTTCGTTTTGTCATCCATGGTTTTAATAAATTAAAAGAGCATTCCGATTTCATTTCATTACTCATCGAGAAAGTTGTTTTCTCGCATCCATTCGTCATTGAAGATCTTGGAGATGTATCGTGTACCACTATCGGGAAGTATTACCACCATCAAGTCATTTTCAGATAATTTCTGATCTCGTGCATATTCTAAAGCTCCATAGACAGCTGCTCCACATGATCCTCCCACAAAAAGCCCTTCTTTTTTAGCAAGATCACGTGTAGCGGAAAATGCGTTTTTGTCATTAACCTGAACTACCGAATCGATCACACTCATGTCAATATTCTTAGGAATCAGATCTTCTCCTATTCCCTCGGTCAGGTATGGTTTAATCTCATTCTTGTCAAATACGCCGGTTTCAAAATATTTTTTGTAAACCGATCCAACGCTATCAATTCCGATTACCTGAATCGAAGGATCCTTCTCCTTTAAAAATTTAGCTACCCCGGTAATGGTACCCCCCGTGCCCATACCGGCTACATAGTGGGTAATTTTACCTTCCGTCTGTTCCCAGATCTCAGGACCTGTTTGTTCATAATGTGCCTGGGTATTACTCAGATTATCATATTGGTTCGGATAATAAGAGTTGGGAATTTCTTCACTTAATTTTTTTGCAACAGAATAGTAACTCTCCGGATCGTCCGGTTCAACATTTGTGGGACAGACACGAACTTCTGCTCCAAGTGCCCGGAGTAAATCAATCTTTTCCTTGCTTTGCTTGTCATTTGTTGTGAAAATGCATTTATACCCTCTGACCGCAGCAACCAGTGCAAGACCCATTCCGGTATTCCCCGATGTCCCCTCAATTATTGTCCCTCCCGGTTTTATCAATCCATTCTTTTCAGCATCATCAATCATTTTTACAGCAATTCTGTCCTTGATGCTTTGTCCCGGATTTAGATATTCCACTTTGGCCAAAATTGTTGCATCAGTACCCTGATTTACCCTGTTCAGCTTTACAAGCGGGGTATTTCCAATAGTTTCAAGAATGGAGTTGTAATACATCTTTTATAAAATTAATTCTCAAATTTAAGTGCAGGTGAATATAAGCAAAATGCAATAGCTTCGTAGATAACTGTATCACAAATGAAAT
>SLKH01000144.1 GCA_007134665.1 Balneolaceae bacterium | reverse complement strand
TATAGGTGTACATATAATGGCTGAAAAATTGAATAAATATAGTTCGAGGTTAACAGAAAATGAAGCACAGGTTGGTTCAAAAGCGATGCTTTATGCAACCGGCTTGAGCGAAGATGACATGAAAAAGCCTCAGGTTGGAATTGCCAGTACCGGCTGGGACGGCAATCCATGCAATATGCATTTAAACGACCTTGCTGATATCATTAGAGAAAGCGTTAACGATTCCGGATTGATCGGGTACAGGTTTTACAGCATAGGTGTAAGTGACGGGATTTCAATGGGCACACAGGGTATGAAATTTTCACTTCCATCAAGAGATATCATCGCAGATTCAATTGAAACTGTTATGAATGCTCAATGGTATGATGCAAATATTTCAGTTGTTGGTTGCGACAAAAATATGCCGGGATCAGTAATGGCAATGGCAAGGGTGAACAGGCCATCAATCATGGTATACGGCGGTACCATCAGGCCGGGTAATTTGAATGGGGAAAAACTTGATATAGTCTCTGCATTTGAATCATATGGGAAATATTTGTCCAAAGAAATTGACAAAGAGGAGATGAATCATATCTTAAAACATGCATGCCCCGGGGCAGGTGCATGTGGTGGGATGTACACTGCAAATACGATGGCTTCAGCTATCGAAACTCTGGGTATGAGTCTTCCCTACAGCTCATCCATTCCTGCCACACACAGACAGAAAAAAGAAGAGTGTAAAAAGGCGGGGAAAGCAATTTTGAAAATCCTGGAACTCGACCTGAAACCGAAAGATATCATTACACGAAAATCAATAGAAAATGCCGTAACCATGATCATTGCATTGGGCGGCTCAACCAATGCTGTGATTCACATGCTTGCTATGGCACATGCAGCTGATATTCCATTTGGCATCGATGATTTCCAGGATATCAGCAGTAAGACACCATTCCTGGCCGATTTAAAACCAAGCGGAAAATATGTGATGGAAGATCTCTATAATGTTGGCGGGGTTCCTGCCGTACAGAAATTACTGCTTGATGAAGGCTACCTGTATGGTGATTGCATGACTGTTACCGGAAAAACACTGGAAGAAAATGTTGAAGAATTACCCGGACTGCTTGAAGAACAAAATATTATCATGCCGGTTTCCAATCCGATAAAGAAAGACGGCCATCTCGAAATATTGTATGGAAATCTTGCTCCTGAAGGAAGTGTTGCAAAAATTACCGGGAAGGAGGGAACCGAATTTAAAGGAACTGCCAAAGTATATAATTCTGAAGAAGAAAGCCTTCAGGCGATACAAGGTGGAGAAGTTGATAAAGGAGATGTTGTGGTAATCCGGTATGAAGGCCCTAAAGGCGGGCCCGGGATGCGGGAGATGCTCTCTATAACGGCTGCAATTATGGGCGCCGGCCTTGGAAATAGTGTGGCTTTGATAACCGATGGCCGATTCTCCGGTGGCACTCACGGTTTTGTACTTGGCCATGTAACACCGGAAGCCCAGGATGGCGGACCCATCGCTCTTGTTGAAAACGGTGATATTATAACTATCGATTCAGTAAACAGGAAAGTAGATATTGATATATCTGATGAAGAGTTTGACAGAAGGAGAAAAAATTGGAAACAACCGGAGCTTGCTTTTAATAAAGGTATCCTGAAAAAGTATGCCAAAACGGTTTCGTCAGCTTCACTCGGTTGTATTACTGACGGATAAGAAATCCGTAACGATCAGACCCGGATTTTTTTCAGGACTTCCGGGTTTTTTATTTTTTTCTGAATCGTTTCCTGATCTGGCACAACGGGTTTATCCCGGTATCGGTCAACCATGCAAAGAAACCCTAACTCACGTTGTTGGCCAGCAAAAAATTGATGGATCGTATCAGGAGCAATAAAAACGACATCATGCAGATCGAGGTGGTGAAGTTCATTGTCAAGTATCACACTTCCGCTTCCCCGGATGACAACAACAGAGTGAGGGTGGCGGTGCATTTCAAGTGATGAATAACCACCGGGCCGGATTTCAAAGTAACGAGTATGAAAATTCAATTCGGGTATGTCATTACCAAGTAATGAATATCGGTGTACTCCCTGAAATCCACTGCCGGATGCCTTGTATACCTGTTTCTCAACTTTCTTCCAGTTAAAATTTCCAGACTTTAATATTCTTGATTTACTTTCACCCATAGTCTTCAATTTCATCCTGAAATTCCCTGACTGCAACTTCAAGGCCACCCTTGTGCTGATACAGGCTTCCACCTATTAAGAAGATAGTATCCTTCCCGTAACGGTCAATCCATTTTCCGATCGATTCGCGCTGAATGCCACCACCCGGGGTAGGGAATGATTTCCTGAAAGGTGAGGTATCCTGCCTCAATGCATTATTAATTCCTTCACAATCATTCTCAGTAAATGAAAACCGTCCGCCTGAGTTCGGATAGATAACAGAATCAGCTCCAAGAGCCCTCCATAAATCTCCATAATAGAGTGAAGGAGTAAAACCGTGTTCTTTATTCATAACAAAGCTGCCGGAAAATGTCGGATGTGCCATAGCAGGCAGAACCGGATCTGTATCCTGCAGGCTTTTAATGATACTCATCCCGGTTAATTGCGGAGATATCAATACACCGAAAGCACCCAGTGATTGAGCAATTTCATAACGCCGCCAGGTATCAAAACAGTCCCCGGTAATATTCGGAAAGTATGCGGTTCGTTTTCCGGTTTCATCTGCCGCTTTTTCGATTGCAGCCATACATGTTACAACGCGATCGTGAAATGGAGCCGATGACTGGTTCACAAGGCCGTGATCATCTTTGATAATATCAACCCCCCCTTTGGCCATCTGGTAACACCGATTGGCAAGTTGTGAATTGCTGAGGCCTACAGGTTTCAGCGCTGAACAGCTTAAAGGGCGATGATGAATATTGAGTTTGTCCCTGATTCCGCCGATACCCCAGTAAGGGCCGGGAAAGATCCTGTCCAGGGAATGCCAGCCTATACCAGAAATTCGAATACCCGGTTTCAGTGAGATATTCCCGAATATCATATTCAGGCATTGACTCAGTTCGTCACCTGCAACAGCCAGAGGGTAAGAAATGACTGTTTCGTAAAGATTTTTTTTGCCAGCTTGTTTACAAATGACAACTTTACCTGTAGAAGACTGACGGATAGATTCTGGAATCGCATCAGGCGGCATTTCAGCCGTCTGTTCTATGGCTATATCTTCTGCAAGTTTAACAGCTTCGGAACCTGAACGGGCTGTGATCAGATAATGAACTGAAAAACGTTGCGAGTTGTCCATGTACGGTCAGAATCTGGTTATTGTCTCGGATCGCTTCGGGCCGGTCGAAATTATTTTAAAGGGTGCTCCGATAAAATTTTCAGCAAACTGAATATACGCTTTAGCACCTTCAGGGAGGCCTTCAAAGTGATCGATATTCCGGGTTGTACCTTCCCAGCCATCTAAGGTTTCATAAACCGGTTCAACTTCATCCAGTAAATTTGTCGATAATGGGAAGATGTCTGTTTCCTGATCATTGATACGATACCGGGTGCAGACTTTGATGGTATCGAAGTGATCGAGTACATCAAGCTTGGTAAATGCTATTTCATCGATTCCGTTAATTCTTACTGCATATTTCAATGCAACAAGGTCCAGCCAGCCGCATCGTCTCGGGCGGCCTGTTGTTGCGCCGAATTCAGCTCCGTGCTCGCGAAATTTCTCACCGGTTTCATCAGATAGTTCTGTGGGAAACGGACCGTTTCCGACCCTGGTACAGTATGCTTTCGTAATTCCCATGACATGATCTATGGCTTTTGGAGGAATACCGCTTCCTGTACAGGCTCCGCCTGCAGTTGGTGATGATGAGGTTACATAAGGATACGTGCCATGGTCGAT
>SLKH01000095.1 GCA_007134665.1 Balneolaceae bacterium | reverse complement strand
TCAGGTTCTCATACACGTGGCCTTCGGCCAAAAATCAGGGAAACCACAAATAGTATGAGAAACAGATAGAATAGTATCTCGGCAAAACCAGCAGCGGCACCTGCGATGCCTCCAAAACCTAAAATGGCTGCTATAATTGCAATGATTAAGAAAGATATACTAAGTCGTAACATGGCTCTCTCCAGTATATTTAGTTGATAATAATCGTAATCTTTTAAAGACTGGATGAAGTGAAATGTTCCGGCTTTTAGTGTTAATCAGTACTTTTGCCGGATTGCTTCCAGGGTTTGAATTCAATTTCCTGATCTTCCCGATCTTCTGGTATTTCACGTAATGGCTTACAACTGCTCCAGCTCTCTCTCATTTTCTGCGGCAACCCCTGGTACCATTGAGTTCCCTCTGTTTTCCAGTTGATCATTTTATCTGAAACATCTTTTATGATTTCAGCCGGATTGCCCACTACCAGTTTTCGATCCGGAATTTCCATGCCTTCTTTTACAAATGTTAATGCTCCGACAATACTTTCTGCACCGATACTGACATTGTCCATCACAACGGCATTCATTCCAATTAGCGTGTTCGGTCCTATCCTGGCTCCATGAATGATGGCTCCATGACCAATATGTGCACCTTTTTCAAGCAGTACTGTTACCCCGGGGAACATATGGATCGTACAATTTTCCTGTACATTACAGCCATCTTCAATAACAATTTTACCCCAATCACCTCTCAAAGCTGCTCCGGGACCGATGTAGACATCTTTATCGATGATGACATTTCCGGTTACAACAGCCTGAGGATGGACAAATGCCGACGGATGAATGACAGGGATGAAGTCGTTGAACTGATAAATCATGTGGAGGAATCGTGTTTGGTTAAGGGTGATTCAAACTTTTTCCAGTATAACTGCGTAACCTTGCCCAACACCTACACACATAGTTGCGAGAGCATATCGTTTTTGTTGCTTATGCAGTTCAATGGATGCTGTTTGAATAAGGCGCATGCCTGACATGCCAAGCGGATGACCCAAGGCGATAGCTCCGCCGTTCGGATTGATTCTTTCGTCGTCATCATCCAGGTTGATTTGACGCGTACAGGCTAATACCTGGGCAGCAAACGCTTCATTGATCTCAATAATATCCATATCGTTCAGCGTAAGTTTTGATCTATGTAAAGCTAAACGGATTGCATGTACAGGACCGATACCCATGATTTTAGGTTCAACCCCAACAACTGCTGAGCTCACAATTCTCGCTTTCGGTTCAATGTTATATTTCTGGCCGGCATGCTCAGATCCAATGAGTATCACTCCCGCTCCATCATTTAAACCGGATGAATTACCAGCAGTAACCGTCCCATCACTGCGGAAGGCCGGCTTCAGTTTGGCAAGTATTTCAGGAGATGTATCGGGCCGTATGAACTCATCTTCTTTAAAGAAAACCGGATCACTCTTTTTTCCGGGAATTTCAACGGAAATAATTTCATCAGCCAGCCGCCCGGAGCTCTTTGCTATGGCAGCTTTTTGCTGAGACCAGCTTGCAAATTTGTCCTGGTCAACCCGGGAGATCTTGTATTTGTCAACCAGGTTTTCGGCAGTGTTTCCCATTCCGTCTGTCCCGTAAACTTCATTGAGTTTCGGATTAATAAAACGCCAGCCGAAACTTGAATCGTGCATTTCTGCATCACTTCCATAAGGCCTGGAGGTTTTCGATATAACCCACGGACCCCGTGTCATATGCTCAACACCTCCGGCAATGAAAAGGTGACCTTCACCGGCGGCAATTGCCCGCCGTGCATGGATTACGGCCGACATTCCGGAAGCACAAAGGCGGTTTACGGTTTCACCCGGTACGGAAACAGGGAGCCCCGCCAATAGAGAAGCCATTCGCGCTACATTGCGGTTATCCTCGCCTGCCTGGTTGGCACATCCAAGAATCACATCATCAATCGCTTCCGGATCAACAGTACTGTTTCGGTTCATCAGTTCCCTGATAACAATTGCTGCAAGGTCGTCCGTACGGACAGGCGAGAGTGCTCCCCGGAACCTGCCGATTGGAGTTCGAATGGAGTCAAAGATATATGAATCTGCAATCATAAATCGAAAGACAGTTGTCGTTAACCGACTAATAATAAATTAAGATGAGGTTTAAAATATTTATTTAAAAGTGTTAAAAACTGAATTCCCTGTTCGTTCTGTAAACAGTGCCTCTCATCAGGGCAACTACGGTATTGTTCTGATTTTTAACGGTAACATTGTACACAGCGATTTGCCGCCCGCGATGTTCTTCTTCGGCAATAGCTGTTATGGAATCACCAGTGTTTACCGGTTTGACAAATGTGATTTTATTATCAAGAGCCAGACTTACACGACCATGAGATCCGGCTGCAAAAGCAAGGGCACTGTCTGCAAGGGCAAAAGTAACTCCACCGTGCGTGACTCCAAATCCGTTTACCATCTCATCCCGAATCCGGATACGCAGAACGGATCTGCCGGGTTCAGCCTCCACAATATTCACTCCCAGCCACTTACTGAACGAATCCTGTTCAAGCATGTGGCGGGTGATTTTATGAGCACTATTTTTTTTCGGCATAACAGAAACCTTATTCAGTAAAAAGTTTTTTCCTGGCGGACCATTTTCTTTAGAAGCGGATTCGGCCTGTATCGGTCTTCCCGGTATTCCACCTGCAGTGCTGTCATCTGATCGAGTACATTTTTCAGGCCGATTTCATCGCCCCATTTCAGCAGGCCTTTTGGATAATTTACTCCATTGATCATGGCATGATCTACATCCTCAGGGGTTGCAATTTGCATAAATACGGCATCACAAGCTTCATTAATAAGCATTGACAGGATTCTGTTTAATATTTCCCTGCCAAGCTGGCGATCTTTAACAGGATCAGGATTTTTTGATACGTCATTATAGTTATAGAATCCAATACCGGTTTTTCTGCCGAGATGGCCGGCTTCAACCATTCTGCGTTGTGAAAAGGATGGTTTGAAACGGGGATCATAATAAAAAGATTCAAAAACGGTTTCTGTTACTTGATAATTTACATCATTACCAATCATGTCCATCAATTCAAACGGTCCCATTCTAAATCCGCCAAGCTCTTTCATTGCCCAGTCAATCGTGGCGACTTCAGCTATTCCTTCTTCAAGAATCCGCAGGGCTTCACCATAAAATGGCCGGGCAACCCGGTTTACAATAAACCCGGGTGTATCTTTACTGATTACAGATATTTTGTCCCAATTTGTAATCAATTTTCGGATCTTATCGATCACATCGTCACGGGTAGTCAACCCTGGAATTATTTCAATCAGTTTCATTAATGGTGCAGGGTTAAAAAAGTGAATTCCCAAAAAACGATCCGGTTTTTTGAGGCCGGATGAAATGGATGCAATCGAAAGGGAAGAGGTATTCGTGCCGATGATACATTTTCTGCTGACAATACCTTCAATTCTCCCGAGAAAATCTTTTTTGGACTCAAGATTTTCGATGATAGCTTCAATGACAACATCACATTTTTTAAACCCGGTGATGTGATCCACAAAGCTGATCCTGCTCATAATAATCTCAACCTCTTCTTCCGACATTCTGTCTTTCTCAACCTGCCGGTTTAGAATCTGATTTAATGAATCTCTGGAAGATTCAAGTTGTTCCGGGTAGGGGTCGTATAGAAGAACCTTGTGGCCATATGTTGCAACAACCTGTGCAATTCCCGTTCCCATGGTACCAGCTCCACCGATTCCAATTACAATATTTTCAGTCATTGTTCAGCTCAGATCTGTTTGATGAATTAATTATTTAAAAGCGCTTCCAAAATAAGGATTATAGACGCCAAACCAAGGGTTGAATTTGCCCGGAAAACTATTATTG
>SLKH01000306.1 GCA_007134665.1 Balneolaceae bacterium | reverse complement strand
GGTTCTTTTATCACCGGGAGAACCGAGGAATCTCGTAGAAAATGGATATTAATGCTTTAATCCCCCGTATCAAGGCCCCGGCGCCTTAACAGATGATCCACATCCGGTTCCTGACCTCTGAAATCATGATATAAATCCATCGCTTCCCGGCTGCCTCCTCGTGAGAGAATGGTGTTCCGATAATGATCCCCGTTTTCCCGCGTAAGGCCGCCCTGCTCCCTCATAAATGCAAAAGCATCCGCTGCCAGGATTTCACTCCATATATAGGCATAGTAATTAGCAGCATAACCGCCAGAAAATATATGAGCAAAATAGGTCGACTTATATCTCGGAGGAACTGCCGGGTGGTCAAGATTATATTTTTCGAGTGACTGATTCTCAAATCCTGTTACCTCAGAAGGAATTTCATCGCTCTCGAGCAGGTGCCATTCCATATCGATCATGGTTGCGCCGAGATATTCGTATGTATCAAACCCCTGGTTAAACTCACGTGCCGCAATAATTCTTTCAAGCAGTTCATCCGGTATCGGTTCTCCTGTTTCGTAATGAACTGCATAGTTTGCAAGAACTTCAGGGTGAATTGCCCAGTCTTCTTCAAAAGTAGAAGGGAATTCAACAAAATCTCTCGGGACAGCCGTACCAGCCTGAGACGGATAGTTGACATCCGAAAAGAGTCCGTGAACTGCATGGCCCATTTCATGAAATAAAGTCGTTACATTTCTAAAACTAATCAGCGCTGGTTCACCCGTTGCCGGAGGTGGTATATTGAGTACATTGACAATCACCGGTTTCTGATTGAGCAAACGAGTCTGTGTTACAAATGAACTCATCCATGCACCTCCGCGTTTTGAGTCACGCTCGAAATAATCGGCATAAAACAGACCGAGCTGCTCGCCATCTTCATCAAATACATTAAATACTCTAACATCAGGATGATATACCGGAAGATCGTGCCTCTCTTCAAACGTGATCCCGTAAAGCCGTTCCATCGTGTAGAATACACCATCTTCAAGCACCCGGTTTAATTCAAAATACGGCCTTACTTCGTCATCATCGAGGTCATATCTTTCCTGACGAACTTTCTCAGCATAATATTCCCAGTCCCAGGGTTGAAGATCGTCCTCAATTCCATCTTCACTCATTAAATCTCTGATATCCGCAGCTTCATCTTCAGTATTTACAATCACAGCCGGAATCAAATTAGTGAGCATATCCAGTACTCTGTCCGGGTTATGTGCTGTTTGGGGTTCAAGAGCATACGATGCAAAGTTTGGATAACCAAGCAGTTCAGCTTGTTCAGAACGTAAAGCCACAAGTTCAAGGACGATCGGCCGTGTATCGATACCGCCATCTTCACCGGTTCCCCTGAAGGCAGAGGCTTCCCATACACGCTGTCTCATTTCCCGGTTATCGAGGCTTTCAAGTACCGGCTGACGCGTAGTGTTGGTAATATTAAGTAAATAACTTCCGCTATGGCCTCTATCTTCGGCAGCTTCCCCAGCTGCTGCAATTCTATCGGAACTCAGTCCTTCCAGTAAATCAACATCATCCACGATTACTGCTCGTTCCCTTGTCATTGCCAGTAACTTCTCCTGGAATTCTGTGGTGAGAGATGAAACCCGCTCATTAATTTCCCTCATTCTGGTTTGCTCTTCCTCCGAAAGGCGGGCGCCGGCCCGAACAAAATCCCGGTGGGTATCAACTAATAACTGATAGGAATCTCCGTCAAGATTGAGGTTATCACGGTTCTCATACAATGTATCTATCCGGTCAAACAACTCACTGTTGAGATAGATATTATCCGAATGTGCAGCCAGCCTGGGAGCCAGTTCAGACTGTATTTCCTGGATTGCTTCATTGGTATGGGCAGACGTCATATTAAAGAATACCCGTTCAACACGGGTCAAAAGCTGGCCACTTCGTTCCAAAGCTACCAGTGTATTTTCAAATGTGGGGGCTGCCGGATTACTGACGATGGCATCTATTTCCTGCAATTCCTGCCGCATTCCTTCTTCAAACGCCGGTAAATAATCATCATTGCGTATATCATCAAAATCAGGTGCTTCAAAAGGCAGTTGGCTGGGAGAGAAAAACGGGTTGTCTATCATGTCATCCGGGGGATCAGCAATTGTATCAACATAAATAATTTCTGCCCGCTGAGTTGAACAGGCAACAAGAAACAAGAATAATAGCATTGTTGTAATTGTGGCAAGTAATCTCATAAACCATGTTTATTTTTCACTGATAATCAATTTTCCTTAAAAAATCCGGATACTAAAAAGTCTCCGTTTGAGAGGCTGTAAAAAATACATAATCATATACATCTGATATTTACTTTTACCACGAAAACATCAAGTCGCACGAAAATTCATAAAATTATATCTATACTCTTCGTGAATCTTGGTGCCCTCGCGGCTTCGTGGTGTCTAATAGGCTTGATACTTAATTTTTTCAAGACCTCTCAAAGAGGAAATCTTCTATAATTTGTTTCAAATATTAAATTAATTTTCATACTTATCGGACACAGCTTTACAAGCCCTCAATGTAACCGAATTCTCACATAAATAGTATATGTGGTCTATATCGAGCCGGATAACCATGAATTGTCTAAGCAATTTTAACTATAAATTCGTTTCAATCCGGCGAATTCTTTAACCGGACAACCATTTCAATTTCAATGAGTTCAATTAATACCTGAATAGCTGATTTCTTTTAAGAAATCCATCATAATCATGAATATTAACCGGGTAATAAATCAGTTCCTCCCGACAACCAGTTGCAACATTAAACCTGTTGCATGTACGATCCAAAATCCTTGATTTAACTGACCGCGAAAAATAGTCATAAAATCGATTCAACCCCGTTGTTTGTTCAATCTTTTGTAAAGTTATCCTGTGTATTTCAATTCCTCTGAACAGGTCTTCTTTCGATAAAGCTTTATAATGATCCGTTGTCAATTTTAATGAATCGGTTGTGTCTGCAATTATCTGACCTTTTAGATTCGCATTTATAATGAAAATGAGTACAAAGATTATTGACAATAGTTTCATTGAACCATGTTTCAATTCGTTGATGCTCCGCTAATTGTACTTCCAAAGAAAACGGCATTCAGAAACAATTTATTGGTTCCAAACCAGAATGCCCGAAAATTGGGGTTGTCGATCATGGTAATTACTCTGCCGCTGCCGTAACTGTTTACAATTACTGATGCTGTACCCCCGATCCTGTTTAAATTTTGATCTGAAATATACCCACTTGCAAGCGGATTATCTGTATCATAAAAAAGAGGTGTCGCAAAAGGATTATCAGGTTTCTCAATAAATGTGTTCGTATTTCTGAAGATCGTAATTTTTTCATCATTAAATCCGTATCCAATCGGATGGGTGATATCCAGTATTCCATTGAATATCGAACCGCCTATAACCTGTGCACCCCTGATATTACTCAGGTCTGCATATCGTGGCTGATCTGTATCCGGAGCCTCTCTTGATACCAATTCGATATCAGCTAAATCCTGAGATCGGACCCAATTGATTGCACCCCTCATGGTAATCAGGGTTCCACCATTTCGCACCCAGCCTTTTATTTGATCAACTGTCTCATCCGTCAGGTCATTATAATTCCCGGTGCCCATAACGATTACATTATAACGGCTCAGGTCTGCACCCGGAATGATGTGTTTTTCCAGAATGGTTACCGGAATTTTCATTCTCTGATCAAACAGGTGCCAGATTTCACCGATTTCAGAAACAACTGTTCCTCTTCCACCGATTACAGCAACAACCGGTTTCTCAAGTATTTGAAAACTCGGGCTCCCAAGATCAATACCACTTTGTGTTAAACCTGTATTTACAGAATAGATATTGACAGCATCATGTTCCACGATCT
>SLKH01000183.1 GCA_007134665.1 Balneolaceae bacterium | reverse complement strand
TTCTCTGCTCTATGGTGCCGGACTGCGTATTTTTGAAGCGCTTCGATTAAGAGTACAGGATGTAGATTTTGATTATATGCAGATAACGGTACGAAATGGCAAAGGAAAAAAGGACAGAATCGCCATTCTTTCGCTACACACCTTTTGCAAAACGGCTACGATATCCGAACCGTGCCGACCTGATACTGCTCAACAGTAATCCTCTCGAATCCATCCCATTTTATGACAAGATTGAAGGAGTGCTTTCGGGAGGAGTATATCACAGCAGGGAAGAGCATCATGAGTTGTTGAATGAAATCCAGGAGAGGATGTAACAATCCCATGTCATATATCAGTTCCGGTTTTGTTTAAATTTCCAGGTGCAAAATTCTGTTTTGAAATCATCAGAATGCTCAGAAACAGTCCTGCAACCATGAGCCAGTTGAACCAATTTCCGTGTCGTGCAAAAGGAGTCAGGCGTTCATCTGGATAAATTTGAAATGTAAACCCGGTTTGTTTCTGATATTGTGTTCTGAGCTGAACTTTCCCATCGGGAGAGATGACACCGGATATTCCGTTATTTGCACTTCTTACTACCCACTTTCTGAATTCAATTGCCCTGAGCCGCGCATATTCAAAATGCTGAATATGTCCGCTGGTATTTCCCCACCAGCCATCGTTAGTGATGATTGTCAGGTAACCGGCACCGTTTAGTACGAACCCGCGTACCCAGCCGGGAAATACAGAATCGTAGCAGATCAATGCAGGTGTTTGATAACCTTTGGTATGAAAATTATTTGTCTCGGTTCCTTTTCCATATCCAAGGTATTCTCCCCAGTTCAGCCACCCGAAAAGATCCATTTTTTGAAGTTGAGGTGCATAGGGCATCCGCTCTACAATTGGGACCAGTTCACCTTTTTTATAAATATCAGGTATTAAATCACCGGAATAATGTATGGCAGCATTATAAAAATTATAAGCTATTCCATCATGATTACCGCGGAATACCGAAGGTTTATCCCCGGTGTTATAATAGTCAATGAGTCCGGCCCCGGTAATTAATTCGGTATTCCAGGATTTAAGAGAGTCTGCAATACGGGAATTAAACCGATTCTCCCTTGGAATCGCAGAATCAATTGCATTCTCCGGCCAGACGATGAGATCTGTATTTTCAGTTCTGACTGAATCGGACAATTCCAGTAAATGTGTCAACAATTGATCTGTATTCTGGTAACCTCCGTAATCCAGGTACGAGTTCAGATCAGGCTGAATAATGGCTACTTCCAGTATTTCGGTGGATTGTTCCTGGAAAACAATTTTTGAGATGATTGAAATGAGAGGGAAAGCCAGAAAAAGTATTATTGCATAGAAAAAATGGATTCCATTGAATGCATCCAAAGCCCTGTAAAGAAATACTGAGGTGACAACTACCCAGAAACTTACACCGAGAAATCCTGTAATGGAGATATATTGTATCAGATCGGGAAGTACCGGCCAGGCATTCCCCAATGAAAGCCAGGGCCAGGCCAGTTCCCATTGATGGTGGAAAAATTCATAACTAACCCATGTTGAAGCGATCAAAATGGAATTTAGAAGCAGATATGTATTGTTTTTCAGAAGCAGACGAATGATTAAAAAAGGGATGAGCATAAGCAGTGAATTTGCCAGGATGGCAGCAATTCCGCCCGTCACGGTTGCCATCATCAGCCAGTAAGTGGTGATCAAATTCCAGGTAATGAAACTTGCAGTTAACCTGATTACCATCTCCCGCCATGTGTAACTCAATACAGTTATACGAAATAGCAGAATAAATGCCGGAAATTGAAGTAATGGCAGATCGAATGGCGGAAATGAGAATCCAAGCAGGATTCCGGCAGTTATCGCTAAAAGCCAGGGCTGATGCCAAACTCCGCTTGCATTCTGCTTCATTCTGTGTAGGATTTTCCAGCTATAACAATGACAAATTCACCCTTCACTTGCTTCCGCTCTTCCCAGATATCGACAAGCTCTTCGAGCGATCCGCGGTTGAGTTCTTCAAATTTTTTAGTCAGCTCACGTGCAACACAGGCGATGCGATCTCCGCCGCAGTGGCTGGAAAGTTCATTAAGTGCCCGCAATAACCGGTGGGGGCTTTCATAAATAACGGTTGTCATCTCACGGGCCGAAAGTTCAGTCAGCCGGGTTTGGCGGCCTTTTTTAGGTGGAAGAAATCCTTCAAAACAGTATCTGTCAGAAGGAAGCCCACTGGCTACAAGAGCAGTGGTACAGGCATCCGGCCCGGGTACAACTTCCACTTTATGCCCGTTTTGATGAGCAGCCCTGGTAGCCAGGAATCCAGGATCGGAAATTCCCGGCATGCCTGCATCACTGATCAGGGCTATGGTCAATCCGCTGTTAAGCAGATTAATCAGGTGTTCTGTTTTTCTGTGCTCATTATGTTGATGAAACGAAAATGTAGGTTTATTGATTTGATAGTTCTTAAATAATGTGGCAGAGGTTCGGGTATCCTCACATGCGATTTGATCCACCTTTTTAAGGGTTTCTACAGCCCGGGGTGAAAAATCGGATAAGTTACCAATCGGTGTTGCGACGATGAAAAGTGTTGACACGTGATAATGGTTATTTTTAAAAATCGTTACAAAGATAAGGTCAAAAACTCGTAGTTTCTGCCCGGAAACTGATTTCAAAAAAAATTAATACCAGAAATGAAAAATTTTAAACCGACAGGAATAAACCATATAACGATTCGTGTAAATAAAATTGAACGGGCCGAAGAGTTTTATGGAGATGTTCTGGGATTTGAACAGGTTCGGAAAATGGGCCAGAGTATGGCTGTATATAAAGTTGGAGACGAAGATACACTGGTAATCGTTGAAGCAGAGACGAGTTATGATCCGAATTCGAGAGATTTTCGGGTTGATCATATTGGTTTTTATCTTGACAGCCCTGAACATGTAGATGAGATGGCAAAATATTTTCGTGAAAAGGAAGTAACCATACTTAGCGGGCCTGCAAACAGGAAAAAAGGCCGGTTTTTATTCGTTTCAGATCCGGATGGAAACATGATCGAATTTTTTCATGAAGGAGATGATAAATAAATTTCACGAAACATTGTCAGCATATTACCGCTGTCAGGTGATGGCATGCTATTTGCTTGTATAATCACGAATTTAACAAAACTTTGAAGCTATAAACGTTGTATGAGTAAGGAAAAAATGAAAAACCCCAAAGAGGCTGATACCGAAATCGGATTGGATTCCGATGAAGAAATCAAAAATGAAGCGGGAGAAGAAAGTATATCCAGGGATGATGAAGAACTGACACAACTTGTACTCGATCAGCAAAAACAACTGGAAGAACTTGAAAAACAGGTTGAAGAGCTCAGGCAGAGCAATTTGCGTAAAACAGCAGAGCTCGACAATATGAAGAAGAGAATGCAGCGCGACCGTGCACAGATTTATGAATCTGCAAAAGCTGCAGCAATCGAACAGTTTTTACCGGTCAATGACGATTTGAAACGAACGCTGAAAGCCATTGAAGATTCTGATAATCAATCTGAATCGGGTGTGGAAGATGCAGTGAAGATGATTTTTAATAAAATGCAGGATGTATTGCAGCATTATGATGTACAGTTAATTGATCAAACCGGTGTTCCGTTTAATGTAGATCTGCATGATGCATTGATACGACAAAAAACCGGGGATGATAATGTGGAAAGTGATACGGTCATGGAAATTCTTGAAAATGGCTACCGGATGGGCGACCGGACAATCCGTCACGCAAAAGTAATTGTAAGTGAATAGGGCAGGTTAAAACAATGGCGAAGTTAGATTACTACGAAGTACTTGGAGTTGATAAAAACGCCAGCGACGGTGAGATTAAAAAAGCCTATCGCAAAAAGGCAATGAA
>SLKH01000260.1 GCA_007134665.1 Balneolaceae bacterium | reverse complement strand
TCAGAATATCTGTTTCCCCATACCCCGATCACTTTGTATCTTATCCCTATGGAGATGGCTAGTAACAAAACTTTACCGGTTCACAGAGTTTTCAGCACTGCAGAGTGGAAACATCGACAAAAAGTTCATCAGGAATCCATATCAACTATCCTTGATCCGTACTTGGAAAAAAGATCAAGGCATGTCAAAAACCCTGTTCTTGATTTCCTGTTTGAATATTACCAATTCCGGCCATCCCACCTCCGTCGCTGGTCACCGGGTATCGGTACTGCTATAGAAACTGAAGGTGGTGACCTGCCTGAAATAAGTGAACTCACTCTCAGGAGTAACATTGCATATCTCGACCCGGCTGACTTTCCTGAAAACCGCAAATCCTCTGCCGAATGGATTCATCAATTCTTACTTAAAACAACTGATCGGAAACCCTCTTTCGGCTGTTTTGGCTTGCACGAATGGGCAATGGTTTATCGTACCGGTAACATCCGTCACGGCCAGCTTCCGCTGCGAATGGATCAGGAAGAACTTGCTCAATTTGTCGAATCCCGCCCGCTGGTTTGCACCCACTTTGATGCATACCGGTTTTTCACCAAGCAGGCACAGCCACTCAACAAATATGAACTGAGCCGAAATAATTTTGCAGACAACGAACAGCCAGGATGCATTCACAATAATATGGATCTATACAAATGGGCATTCAAATTATATCCATGGATTTCCAGTGAAGTGATCAGGGAGGCGTTTTTTCTCGCAATAGATGCCCGGTATATTGATATGCAGGCGAGTCCATATGACCTGTCCGGTAAGGGGTTGAAACCGATTAAAATCGAAACTGAATCAGGCCGCACGGAATACATCGAAAAACAGACCATGATTTACAGGAAAGGAATTCCTGTGAGGAACCGGCTGATTGAGGAATACCGGAATTTGCTGGCCTTGATCACTGAGTGATTTTAAAATGTAGTAATCAACTGGCAGATTATCGTGAACTATTTATCTGATTAACCGCCTAAGGCAGGCTGATCTTACCAAGTGTAAATGGTTTGCCTTTCCGGTTGATCCAGCCTGGCCCTGCTACAGTTTCATTTGCGAGTACCGCAAAGAGTGCCGCTTCCTTTGCATCAGGTGAAATTCCCAGTTCTTCACTGGACAGTATCTCACATCCAGATAACTTTGACTGAAGCCGATCGATCAGATATCCATTGTACCAGCCACCACCACTGACAAAAATCTTAATATTCTCCGGTGTATCAGGTAAATGTTCATGAATAGCTATCGATATCGAATCGACAGTAAACTCAGTAAGTGTTGAGAGTAAATCAGAAACTTTGATATCCGGTGAGTATTTAAGGATAAGTTCATGTAACCACATCCAGTTGAAATCTTCCTGTCCGGTAGATTTTGGAAACGGTCGATTGAAAAATGAATGCTCTTTCATTTTTGCGAGAAGCTCCCGGTTGATTGTACCTGTTTTTGCCACTGCCCCATCTTCATCATATCGATGACCGGGCATCAATCTCTTTACAGCCTCATCAAGCAAGGTATTGGCCGGGCCGGTATCGGTGGCAAATGGAATCCCGGGTTCGTTCAGGTCGCCCTTCAGATATGTAAAATTGGCTATACCTCCAAGGTTCAATAATAACCGGTCTTCGCCTGATTCATGAAACAATAAAACTTCAGCCAATGGGGCCAAAGGAGCTCCCTCATAACCGGCAGCAATATGTTTTTGCCGAAAATCACTAACAGTAATTATATCCAGGTAATTTGCAAGAAAATCTCCGTCTACAAGCTGCCATGTTGCATGCAGGCCTCCACCCAAATCGGGTTGATGCAAAATCGTCTGGCCGTGACTTGCAATCAGATCTACTTCTCTGCTGTCAATCCCCCATTTCTTAATTTGACCTGAGATCAAACGGACCCACTCACGGTTTAATTCGGCTTGAAATCTTAATATTCTGCCAACCGAAACTTTCGGATTAAAGGCGAGTTCAGAAAATTTCCCAGTTAACTCCTCAGAAACCTTTACAGAGGAAAAAAATTTCACCTCCAGAGAGGTATTCAATGAGAACCCCTCTATTTTACACAAAGCCAGATCGAGTCCATCCATGGATGTTCCGCTCATGATTCCGAGCACAAATCGATTTTTTTTCCCCACAAGACTGTTCAATTTCACAATTCCGGAATTCATAGAGACTTGTCAGTTATTCTGCAAACTGATAAAATTAAGTAAGAGTTTTTGTATAATTGGGCGAATTGTTGATGACATCATTAGTGAGTATAGATACGAAATCTAATCTAAGTCTGTAACTCAGGCCTGAATATACAAATAACCAAATTCGAAGATGGACGAACTCAATGAATCTGAATACGAGGCATGGCTGGAAGATGTTGAATACCTCGTCAATATCCTGAAGGAAAGTTTTGAGTCAGACGATGCCCGCTATGTGCTGGATGAAGAGAATGATATTCTATATGTCGAACTTGAAGGGCTTCAGGACTATATGGAGGATGAAATCATTGAAATTGCAGAACCAATCCTCGACACTCTTGAACTTGATTTTGAGGATATCATCTTGCTACCGCTGAAGGCCTGATGCGTTCCGAATGGTTTCGGATTTTACTGGTGTTTTATAAATAACATGATTCTGCAGTCAACTGAAATAAGATATTACAGCCCAAGTTTACCGGTTTAGGATTCAGGGCTTTAGCCCGGATATCTCACCAAGAAATTTTTTCCTCAGGCCAGAATATTGAGTAATGGCGTCCAATGATCCCATCCGGTAGGAGCATGAATTATTATTGTCTTGGGTGCCCTTTGCAACATCATAAATCAAAAAAAGTACAGCCATGAAATACATTTGTCTTGGATATATAATGTTTGATTAAAAATCCCACCTGATCGATGCATTCAGGTTCCGGCCAGGCATCGGGTTATTTCGTTCCTCTATCCGGGTGAGGTGGTCCCGATAATTTATATCCAGCAAATTATCCATTCGCAGAGAAAGAGTTAGCTGTGTTCCGATGCGATAACCGGCATCCAATCCTAAAAGTGTATATCCCGATGTCGGTGTTTCATCCGGAGCCACCCGGTTTTGACTGTTAACATATCTGATTCTGCTTCCCAGCCACCAGTTATTTTTATTATACCGAAGGGTCAAACCTGTGCGTAATGGCGGAATAAAAGGCAGGGGTGTCAGGGCTTCATCCCTCCGGCTACCGATTACATAGTCGAGTACAATTCCGGTTGTCCAGTGTTCATTTAAAACTGCTTCTGCAGATATTTCGAAACCATAGAGAATGGCATCAACCGAATTATAAATGAACACTGGAAGCTGAGAAGGTTCATGAATATCACCTGTAGGACTATAGCTTACAAAGTTATCTATTCGGTTTAAAAACCCGGCAAGCTCAATATTCAGATATTCATTACGATGCACAACAAACAGGTCTGTTCCGATACTCACTTCATTTTTAAGATTTTGATTTCCGATCTCATAGGCACCGGCTCCGATGTGCGGTGCATCCGAATAAAGTTCTTCAAGGGTTGGTGTGCGGAATGCCCTGGCTACCTGCATCCCGATTTCCCAGTTGTTTGAGGGACGATAGTTAAGGCCTGCTGCACCGGAGAAAATCCATTCCAGTCGATTATTGAAACCTTCAAGGTCATCAAAAATGGCATTTTTCTTAAGTCCAATTTGCTGAACTTCAAGGCGCCCACCCGACTGCAATGAATATCCGCGGCCAAGATCCAGCTCTTCATAGAGAAAAGCAGCCAGGAAATAAGAGGATGCATCCGGTGTTAATGCTTCAGCTCCCCTGACCTGAACATCCCTGTACATGCCGCTAAAACCAAATGCACCTTCAAAGCCGGAAGCCGGATTATGGATAAATG
>SLKH01000234.1 GCA_007134665.1 Balneolaceae bacterium | reverse complement strand
CGAATCATACATAAATGCTTTTAGCGAAACCATAAATAGAGGAACCGTATGCGGGAAATCCGCTCGTACGGATCTGTGGGGGAGCGGGGAGGAAACGAACCGCTCTACCCGGAGAGTCCGATAAGATCTTGTGTAAGGATAAACCCTACATCAAATACAGAATCTACACGGCAAGGCTAAATAACATAAAATATTAGCTTTAGATGAGGAACAAAAAACATGGTAATGCTGAAAGGCAATAAAAAAAGGTGACTGTTATGTATAAATTCAATGAAAGAAAGAAGTCAATAAGAAGCAAGAATGTTGGAAATTGGGATGCAGTTTTGCGTGTACTGATCGGATCATTACTTATCATTGTTGGATTTGCAACAGGAAATTATTGGGGATTAATCGGTTTGGTCTTAATTATTACGGGTGGATTGTCATGGTGCCCGATATATAAGATTTTTGGCATTCAGACTTGCAAGCCTGATATAGAAAGTGCGGTCTGAAACAAACAGAAATCTGTTAATGCAAGTTTTATAATGTGTTCTCAAATCCCATGATCCCTCAGTTCTCCCGGCATCAGCCTCTGATGTCGGGAGACTTTTTTTGTGCATGAATGTAATCCTGTCTTATATTTATTCATCTCCTGATTCTTATACCAACTGTTACATTATTTCTTCTACTGAAAATGTATTATAAATTTCCTTTCTTCATCTCTTCTGCAGCATAATTTACAGCTCTGGCAGTAATCGCCATAAAAGTCAGTGAAGGATTCTGAACTGCCACCGAGCTCATGCAGGCGCCATCGGTTACGAGTACATTTTCACAATTATGAAATTGATTCCATCTGAAGATTTATAATTATGATGAAGAGTGTATATCAGCTAAGTCCCGGAAGGCTTCTTTTAGTATTCGTACCGGTGATGAGGAATGATTGTACTAATTAAACCCAAAAAAGTCGTTAGACCATTTTTACCCTATGGACAAAATTGTCATTGATCCAAAGACAATTTTGGGTTAATTAAGTGCTTTTAAAAGATATCTTAGATTTAGATCTCAATAGGCAGTAATACGGTATCAATTACATGAATGATTCCATTACTTGCAGAAACATTCAACAGATCAGCAGAGATAAAACCCGCAGTATTGCCAATCGCATTTATTTGAGCATCTGGAGTTACCTGAAACGAGACTCCGAGCAACGTTTGAATATTTCGGTCACGGCGAGGCGGTACAACACTATTGGACGCCCTGCGCCCTTCCGCTACGTGATACAGAAGCACATCAGTAACCAGTTCTACATCAAGATCCCGGATTGAATCAACTTCTAAAATTTCATACAGTGCATAAAAAGCGTCATCCACAGGTGCGAACACGGTAAATTGCTCCCCGCCAGTAAAAACACCGGCAAGCTCTGTATAAATCAGAGCATCTAAAAGCTGTGTAAATTGCTCATCTTCAGCACCAGCAAAAGAAATAACAATATCAGCAATAGTTACATCAGAAGGAGCAGGAACAGCTCTTTCCATTACATTAGATGAAGCGGCGGCTCGTGCCTGAATATCCGCTGAATCACGGTTTGCATCCATCATATTATCTTCACAGGCAGTGAATAGAATCAGGATCGGAATAAGTAAAACAGAAATAGTTAATCTTTTCATTTATAACTCCATTTTTTGTTTTTCGATATCAGGTTTTAAATCTGTGTAGGTTTGATACAAACGAAAAGAGCTTAATGACTACTCTGGCAAGAAATTTTTTATCGGGATCTCCATTTGCTCTTTGAACTATGAAGTCTCAATCTGTATCTAATCCGATATCTGTATACTAAATACCCCTTCGTCAATAAGGGAACGTATGTGAATTCCCGGCCCTGTTGTATTTGTCCAGTCGTCCTGGCCATAAATTTTATCCGGGCTGATATTGAAGCTTGCAACTGCCCAGGAAATCAAAGTGCGTATGGACGAGATTTGCCTCTCTGAAGGTTCTTGCAGGTTATAATTCCCGATTACTGCAATTTTAAGATGTCCGGCAGGATCATAATTACCATTGATATCTCCTGCAAATCGAGTATCACGTCCTTCATAGATATTTCCATCAAGATCTACGAGATAATGGTAGGGAAGATCCCACCAATTACGTGATTCCCGGCTCCATGAAAGAAGATTTTGAACATTCTCAATTGAATCTTCATCAGGTTTAAGCGGTTCAGCGCTCCCGGTGTGATGAATCGTAATTTTTTGAATTTGATGAGGAACCCGGATCCGTTGATTTGAATTACCTGTTTCGAGGATTGCAGCACGATCAACCGGCAAACTCTGTACCGTTGCAATTTCGATTTCTATCGCGCCACTTTCAGCAGGAGGCAGGTGTGGCCTGAATTCAAGAATTCCGACATGATAACCATACCAATTAAAACTGCTGCCTGCAGTTGCGGTTAACTTTTCGGAAACACCATTGCGATTTAAAGTAAGCATGACTGAACCGGGCTGATTGCTGTTTTGACCATTGTTTTGGCCCGATTCTGAACTCCCTGAAATAGCCATCGGACTTGCCGGCTGAATTGTTGAAATAATGATACTCAGATCCCGAAAATAGAGGGTGTCGTTATGGCTTAAATTCCTTCTGGTACCGTTTGCAATGTATCCGCCCGGGATTTGATTTGACCAATCTTGCCTGTTAATAAAATTCGGGAGTGAATTCTTGTTCAGGCGGGGTGTACTGATCAATGTATCGGAAAATTGTACTTCAGATGCAGTGCTTTCATTTCCAAGATTATTCACTGCGGTGATATAAATTTTTTCCGGTAATCGAATATATTCATTTTCCGTAATGGTATAATTTGTAACCGATGCAGGAATGATATCGATATCCCATGTCTCATTGTTTTTTGAGCGTATCACGTAATGCCGGATATTCTCCGCTTTCGGTATAATTTGAATCGAAATGTAATCTTCAAAATTTTCAACCGATATTGCCGGTGCGGAAGGATTTTGATTGCTGATCCAGGGTGTTGAAGGCACAAGAGCCTGCTCTGCATAAGGACCGGCGGAAAGCAGGTCTCTGAAACGGTCGGGATTTCTCATGATAGCCTGCATACTAAAGTGTATTGCTCCGTTAATTCCCGGGAACCCTCTCAGAATATAGAGCTGGCGCTGAATTTCATCCCCTGTCCATGTGATATCCGGGGTAACCAACCGGCTCGTATACAATCCTGGCCAGATATGTCGTCCGTGGTGGTTCTGTTCTGCCCACCACTGAAGAATTACGGGAAATGGCTGGCCAATCTGATCGGTACGATAATAGATTTGTGGAGAGATGTAGTCGAGCCAGCCGTTTTGAAGCCATCGCCGGGCATCGGCATACAATTCTTCGTGTGCATTAAATCCTGTTGTTCGTCTCGGAAACCCCGGTTGCCAAATACCAAATGGGCTGATTCCAAATTTGACATGAGGTTTGACAGATTTTATATCCTGGTAGATCTGCTTTATAAACTGGTCAACATTATTGCGTCTCCAGTCATTTCTGTTTAATACGGTACCACGTTCAAGAGCTTGTTTCCAGCTTATATCATCCGGAAATTCTTCTCCATTAGCATACGACCTGTACGGGTAAAAGTAGTCGTCAAAATGGACACCGTCGATATCATACCTGTTCACAACATCCATGATCACTTTTCTTGAATGTTCTTGTGCTTCGGGTAATCCCGGGTCCAGCCAGTGGAAATTACCATAGCGATGTACCAACTCGGGGTTTGTCTGGCTTATATGGTCAGGAGAAACTTCGGAATGATCTGCCGGGTGCCCGGCACGAAACGGGTTAAACCAGGCATGAAGTTCAAGTCCGCGTTTGTGAGCTTCCCGGATAGCAAACTCAAGTGGATCGTATACAGGCAGTGGTGCTCTGCCCATCTCTCCGGT
>SLKH01000124.1 GCA_007134665.1 Balneolaceae bacterium | reverse complement strand
TGGCCCCGGCCGGGTATTATGGCATCCGTTGTTGAACTGAAAAATGGTGAACTACTCGCCTATATCCGGAATTCGGGAAGAGTGCTGGAAATTCGTTCGACTGACTTTGGACGCACATGGAGTGAACCTGTCGAAACCGAATATCCCAATCCCTACTCCAGGTCAGCACTTATTAAACTGGAAAACGGCAATTTGATTAAGGCTCACAACCCGACCGTACATGCACCCCGTACACCGCTTCGCGTATCACTGTCGGAGGATGGAGGTGAAAGCTGGCCCTATTGGGTTGATGTGGAAACAAATTTAGAAGGACGCTATGATTACCCATACCTGATTCAGTCAAAAGACGGAATGATTCATCTTGGATATTCACATAACAACAAAGAAACGATGAGGCATATCGTTTTTGATGAAGATTATGTCAGATCCGGACAGTTCCTGTTTAGTGATGAGAGGTATTCGACAGCAACATTTAAAGATGGGGTATTCAGGATAAAAACAAATGATTAATTCAGAATAAATCCGTTATCTGATGATAATTATGCCATTCTTATTCACGGTACTGTTATTAACCTGTGGAATGGAGTCCGGTGGTGATCATGAGTTATTCTTAAATCAACCGGATTTTGAACCGGTCAGGATAGGTTTGCTGCCGGATACCCAGGGAGACGGTGCTGATGTATCTATAATCCCTATGGAAGCTGTACTTGATAAATTCAAAGAGCACGGGACAGATATCGTCATTGCGGTGGGTGACCTGACGAATTACGGAACAACCCGGGAGTTTGAGCAGTGGACACAAACTGCTGAACGATTTCGAAATGAAGGAATGGAATTTATACCCCTGATGGGTAATCATGAGCGCAGTTACTCCTACCAGGTTGAATGGATTGAGTATATGAAGGACTACATTCCGGAAGATGCTGTTCATATGTCAGGCGCTCAATATCTCAATTACTATGTGATTCGGGAAAATGTCTTGATCATTGCATTGAAATATTATCATCTGCCAATTGCATTCCGGTGGGTGAAAAATATTGTAGAAACGCATCGTGATGATATCGACCATATCGTGATTGCCAGCCATGACGGACTCGTTGGTGCAAAATACGGCCAGACAAGAGAACTGATTGTGGAAGGTGTGAAAGGCAATGACTTGTTAATTGATCAGTGGGATGAGATCAGATCCTTTTTTTCCAGGCATGATGTGATATGGGTTCAGGGACATGAACACATGTATCAGCGCTCTGTGATAAAGGCACCTATCCATATCGATCCGGGTACCTGGGTGAATGAAGATCGAAATTACAGGCTTCCGCAATTCACACAGATCATCGCAGGTAATGCTTCGTATAAAGGATATGAGTTTCGTTATGGCGAGCGTGAGCTGATTCAGGCGGTAATTCAGCACAAAATGAATACCATGGAAAACGGATCTGAAGCTTTGGATGTAAATGCATCCATGCTGGAGTTTCATAACAACAGGGTGAATTATGAATCCTTTTACACATCGCATACCGTAGTAAATAATGAAGAAGGGAAAAGAGAACTGGAAAATCCAGATTGGAGAATGCTGGACAGGTTTTCAAGGACAACAGACCGATGTGAGCGTCTTGTCTATCCAAATTCAATTCCTGAAACCACGCGCCCGGTCATGCATTACGATTCATCTTACAGAACGAACAATTGCTTTGCACAAGATGGCAGTAAAGCAAGGCTCCTGGATGGCGTGAATAATACCTTTAATCGCGTGAACAGCACCGAACAGACGTTAAGTTTCCGGCCCGGATTCAGCAGAGCAGAGAGCCAAATGGACCTGGCAAGACTTGCTTATCAATATATGTTCCGGTATCACCAGCCGTGGAATCCAAATCTGAATGGGAACAGCAGAGTTGTACCTGCTGAAGATGAGTTCCGGGTTGACATTCCTGCGACGACGATTGATATGAAAGAACATCTGACACTGAGCTGGCTTCCCGGATTGTCCGGCGAAACGAGATCCGATATCCTGATAGTTAGCGGTACTCAGGTTCAAACCGGTATGTACAGTGGTGCATTTGGTGAAGAAAAAGACATTGAAGTGGATTCAGGCCTTGAGCGTAGTCAGCCGGATGGATCAGCTAAAAAGCCACATACTCTTCCTGAGCAGGCAACCAAAATGTGGGACATTGATAGCGCTGTTTCTGATACGTATGTACTTCAGTTTGATGGGGATCCGTCTGTTAACACAGACGAAGTTACCATCGGCTATTTATCGGATGATGAATGGAAGCCTTTTACTCAGGCGGAGTGTTTTGTATATGAGCCATATCAGGAAGGTTACCTGCAAAAAGATTGGAGCATGAAACGCAGCGAGGCCTGTGAAAGCGACCCGATCGTTGGCTTTGACAGTGATTACGGAAACCGGTGGTGGGTCATTCTCAATTCCGATGTTGAAGTGGCTTTGATCGGTAATTGAGATTTAAGCCCCGCCCCTTCGACTGACGAACCCTGCCACCCACATCTTCACCTTACCCAAGTCCAACGTCTATCGAAAACAATTCCAGTCAGTACTTTATTATAAATTGATTTTTTCTTAAACCTGCATAATCACGAAATTATGAATAAATACTGTCTACCATTCTACCATTTAAACCTGCTTTCAATGGAGATTAAACATGAATTGCGAATGACCGATGAACCGATAGATCGATTTTTGAATGCAAGATAAAAATCGTTAATCGCAAATCGGTCCATCGGTCTATCGTAAATCAATCTTTTCCCTCTTCTGTCGACTTCATCGTTCCCGGCCCGTTTCCTGAACTCGTCAGCCACTGTGAAAGTTGCAGCCGAGTGGGTGCTTTATCTCTCATCCCAGGGAGGTGTCGGAAATCGGGGTTCGGCTGTGGCTACATCATCCGGCCATACGATTACCTTCTCGCCATCCTGCCACTGGATGAACAATCCCGTATTTGCAGTCTGATAGCCCCTCTCGTCGACTGAATAATGGCTGAATATGGTTGTGATTTCCAGTGCCAGAAGCTCATCGCGGATTGCATCCTGATCGAGGCTTCCGGCGAGTTGAACGGCTTCGGCAAAGATCATACAGCTTCCGTAGGCGCCTGCAGCATGAAAACTTGGTGCCATATTGAATTTTGATATATAATCATCGGTGAACCGTTCGATTCCCGGATATGGCAGTCCCGGCTCCCAGGCAGAGAGCCCGTATGCATATTCAGCATCCACGCCCAGTTCATCCTGAAATTGCTGAACCGCACCGGACGTTCCGAACATGCTCACATTAATGTCATTCTCCTTCATCTGGCGGACAACAGTAATAAAGTCATCCAGTGCAGAAGCTGCCATTCCGAGAACTTCTGTACCATTGAGCCGGATTTCCTCAAGAAGTTCAGTGAAATCATCTGTTCCGGAGGGATAAGTCTCATGGAACACGACCTCCATTCCATTTTGCCGGGTAAAGTCAGCGGCTCCATCTCCTGCTGCTCCGGGGAACAAAGCATCTTCCTGAAGGATTGCAACCCGGTTTAAACCAAAACCGGATGCCATTTCAATGAGTCCGGCAAGAAACAGCTCAGCGGGCGGGAGGACCATAAACAGGTATTCACGGCCCTGCTCCCAAATCGATGTAGTGGCAGCTAACGGTGAAACCTGAACCATCCTGTGGCTTTCGGTGACCGGTGCGACAGCCTCTGTTAATGTAGAGCCATAGGGACCCATGACAGCATCCACCTGATCTTCGGTGATAAGCCGTTCATAGAGTGAAATTGCAGTTACCGTGTCGGATTGGTCATCGTAGATCAGAAATTCGATATCCCGGCCAAATAACCCTCCCTGTTCATTGATATGTTGTTCACATAACAGGTAACCGTTTCGTGCAGCAATTCCCTGTGTGGAATATGCGCCGGA
>SLKH01000304.1 GCA_007134665.1 Balneolaceae bacterium | reverse complement strand
TGGCAGCTCTTGCAGGTACATACACGTATGGATTATTGAGAGACAAATTACCACACTAATACAGAGAAAAAACTTTTAGTAAACGAATATCAAAAACCAAAAAACAGAGTAGAACTATGTATTTCAAACAATTCTTCGATGATAAATTAGCACAATACGCATACCTGGTAGGTTGCCAGGCAAACGGTACAGCCGTTGTAATTGATCCGATGAGAGATATCGATCAATATATCAATGCAGCAGCCAAAGAAAACCTCACAATTGTAGCTGCAGCCGATACACATATTCATGCCGACTATATTTCCGGGCTTCGTGAATTCGCAGAAAGAGGTGTAAAGGTTTATGCTTCAGATGAAGGTGATAAAGACTGGAAATATGAGTGGTTAATTGATAGTAATTATGATTATGAATTCATGAAAAATGGTGATGAGTTCAAAATCGGAAATATTACCATCAAAGCGTGGCATACACCCGGACACACACCGGAACACCTGAGTTTTCTGATAACCGATGGTGCGGCTGCAGATGAGCCGATGGGAGTGGCGACCGGTGACTTCGTTTTTGTCGGTGATGTCGGCCGTCCGGATTTACTGGAATCTGCTGCAGGACAGGAAAATGTGATGGAACCTTCAGCGCGAACTCTCTATAAAACCGTAGAAGAGTTCAAGAGTTTGCCTGAGTACATGCAGATCTGGCCAGGACACGGTGCCGGAAGTGCATGCGGGAAAGCACTGGGTGCGATTCCTGAATCCACAGTCGGGTATGAACTCCGGTATAATAACTCATTGAAATCAGCGACTTCAGAAGATAATTTTGTCAAGTTTATCCTTGAAGGTCAGCCGGAACCACCTCTTTACTTCGCGAGAATGAAGAGGGATAATAAAATTGGCCCTGCGATTATTGGAGGTGTACCTAAAACTCAAAGGCTGACCCTCAGGCAGTTGGGCAATATTGTAAATAAGGAAGGGACGGTCATTCTCGATACACGGGAAAGAAACGAGTATGCCGCCGGACACATTCCGGGATCTCTGCTTTCACCGCTGAATAAGCAGTTCAATACAGTAGCCGGATCATACATCACTGAGGATGAAGAGATCTACCTGCTGGTTGAAGAGCACAAGCTGGATGAAGCAATCCGTGACCTTTACAGAATCGGGCTCGATAATGTAAAAGGGTTTGTAACCCCGAGAGACCTCGAGATGTATAAAACACAGGGAGGAGAACTGGACAAGCTTCCGGTAGTAACTTTCAAAGCAGTTGAAAACCTGACTGATCAAGAAGCAGTTCTTGATGTCAGAAAAGCATCTGAGTATGAAGAAGCACATGTGGATGGAGCAATTAATATCGCCCATACAAGGATGCTTCCGAGAAAGGACGAACTTTCATCCGACAAGAGATACCTGGTTCACTGCCAGTCAGGAGGACGATCAGCGGTAGCTGCAGCATTGCTTAAAAGAGCCGGGTATGATGTTGCCCTGATCGACGATGAGTTCGAAAACTATAAAGCAGTACAACCAGCCTAAACATTATTTAATAAGACCGAATCCGGCAGTATGATAGCTGCCGGTGACTTTATCAGTAAAAAATCAGGGAGGAAAGTTAAGGCGGAGATATAAACTGTCATCAGGATCCTCAGATATATTGGGATCACCTCCAGTTAAATTGTAAATCATGAACTCAATCATCAACCACATTAAAAGCTACTTCCCGATTTTGGATACATTCCGAAATTATAATAAGGAGGATTTCAGGGGGGATCTGAATGCAGGGGTGACGGTTGCAATTATGCTTGTACCCCAGGGAATGGCTTATGCGGTATTAGCAGGACTACCTCCGGTGTACGGACTCTATGCATCCATTGTGCCTGTTTTGTTGTATGCTATCTTCGGAACGTCAAGACATATGGGTGTCGGGCCCGTTGCAATAGTTTCACTCCTGGTAATTGCCGGTGTTGGCGAATTAGCGGAAGTAGGCAGTGACAGGTTTATTCACCTGGCTATCATGACGGCATTGGGAGTTGGAGTTGTTCAGTTTTTGATGGGGATCTTCAGAATGGGTTTTCTCGTGAATTTCCTCTCACATCCTGTATTGAGTGGTTTTACTTCCGCTGCTGCGATCATTATTGGCGTCAGTCAGCTTGGAAATTTGCTGGGGCTTGAACTGGCCCGATCAAAACAGGTGCATGAGATATTCATCGGAGTGTTCCAGAATATTGGTGAAATCGAAATCTATACTGCACTCATCGGTATTGGGTCGGTTGCAGCTATTATGTTGCTGAAAAAATGGAAAAAAACATTTCCCTCAGCTTTGCTTGTTGTGGTAGTGGGAACGGTTGTAACAGCAATTTTTAATTTGCATACATTCGGTGTTTCAATTGTGGGAGAAGTTCCGCAGGGCCTGCCGTCTTTTCAAAACCCGGGACTTGATTTTGACGATATACAGGCAATACTGCCAATTGTGCTTGTGATTGCGCTTGTCAGTTATATGGAGTCGATTGCAGTCGCAAAGGCAGTTGCAAATAAACGCGGCTATAAAATTGATGCCAACCAGGAACTGGTGGCACTTGGCAGTGCAAATATCGGTGGTTCTTTATTCCAGTCGTTCCCGACAACAGGTGGATTTTCAAGAACTGCTGTAAATGACCAGTCAGGTGCAAAATCAACTATTGCATCTATCATCACTGCCGGTTTGATAGCAGTTACCGTCCTGTTTTTAACACCTCTGTTTTATTATCTGCCAAATGCAGTCCTCGCAGCAATTATCATGGTAGCAGTGGCAGGCCTGTTTGATTCAAAAGAGATGTCATTTCTTTGGCAAACAGACAGAAAAGATCTTGCAATGCTGATCATTACATTTGCATCTACGTTGTTTCTGGGTATAGAAGAGGGAATTGCGATTGGTGTGATTATGTCGCTTGTAATGGTGATATATACAAGTACAAAGCCTCATTATGCTGAAGTAGGCCGGCTTGGATCAACCAGTAATTTCAGGAATATCAAACGTTACCCAGAAGCAAAAGTGGAAGAGGAAATACTGATCTACCGATTCGATTCAAACCTTTACTTCGCAAATGTGGAACACTTCAGGGAGACTCTTGATCAGAAAATAAATGATAGAGGAGTAAGCCTTGAATTGGTAATCCTGGACGCATCGTCAATTAACGATGTTGATTCAACTGGTATTCATACCCTCCAGGAATTAATCAAGGATTTACGTTTAAAAAGAATAACATTCTATATGGCGGGTGTAATCGGCCCTGTCAGAGACAGATTGAAAGCCTGTGGTATTACAGATACAATGGGTGAAGAGAATTTCTTTTTTGATGTAGCTGATGCAGTGGCCTATTACAAGGAAAAGGGTGCAGATGAAGCCAGGAAAGAATTTTCACCCTGTCAGACGAATCTTAATGAATCATGAGTTCTGAAGTTTTGTACAAGACAGGGCAGAAAGTATTGGAACTTTCAGGTTATGGAGGGATAGCGGTTATGCCATTGGAGCCATCCTGACCGGTATCATTGCAGATTTTTTCGATCTGTCGATAGCGATAACGGTAACCGGTATGATTACTTTCGTATCAGGCTTATATATTGCTTTCAGGATGAACGCTTTAACATTACCCGTTATCAGGAAATAAATCTTTCAAAACAAGTAACCACGAATTTTAAATATTAAACCATTATGAAGCTCATGAATCTTATATTCAGCATTCAGGTTTAAGTCTTGAGTGCCGGGCTTCTTCCAAACACAAAGAATGAAATAAACATGTTTAATTTTATGACAAAAACTTCAGATATCGATATTTCTGCTGAAGAGTTCAAAGAGAAATTGAAATCAAAACCCGGAAAAATCATTGATGTGAGAACCCGGGTTGAATATGACGAAGGCCATCTGGCAATCACCGATGAGCAGTA
>SLKH01000287.1 GCA_007134665.1 Balneolaceae bacterium | reverse complement strand
TCGGACGAACTTTTTGGTGAGATGAACTCGGAACGTGCGATAAATCATTCGGTCAGCAACTATTTTACCGGCCTTCCCGATACACCCCGGTGGGCTGATGGTTCAGGACTTACCCGTTATAACCTGATGACACCCCGGTCGATCGTCATGCTGCTGGATACACTTTATGATGAATACGGTGCAGAGCGTATCCTGCCAATGTTTCCTTTAGGAGGTGAGAGAGGTACGATCAGCGGACGCTATCGCCCTCCTGAAGGAGAGGAACCATTTGTCTATGGAAAAACTGGAACATTGCGAAATAACAATGCCCTCAGCGGCTATGTCTATACCGCATCCGGCAGGCGGCTGATCTTCAGTTTTGTCAACAACAACTTCGTCGTCCACGGCAACACGATGATCAACGAAATGGAGCGGGCACTGAATGTGGTGAGGGAGAGGTATTGAGAACTACTATAACTGCATTTACATTTAGCATTCAAAAAGAATACATCATCAGATCTCATTAACAAATAAAAGCCGCAAAGCATACTCACATACACTTTACGGCTTTTATAAATTCTTTGTATATCGGCTGAATCTTACCCGAGGTACGCTCTCAATGCTGCACTGCGGTTATGGTGGCGCAGTTTTCGGAGGGCTTTTTCCTTGATTTGGCGGACACGCTCGCGTGTCAGGTCAAATCGTTCGCCGATCTCTTCAAGGGTCAGGGAGTGCTCGCGTCCAATTCCGAAATAGAGACGGATCACTTCCGCTTCCCGCTTGGTCAGTTTGGAAAGGGCCCGTTCGATTTCCACCTTTAGCGATTCACCCATCAGGTCGTTGTCGGGATCGGGGATTTCTTCGTTCTCGAGTACGTCGAGCAAACGATTGTCCTCACCCTGCGCAAAAGGTGCATCCACCGAGAGATGCCGTCCTGAGATTTTCAGTGTATCGGCTACTTCGGATACGGTCATATCCAGGCTTTCAGCCAGTTCTGCAGCGGAAGGCACACGCTCGTATTCCTGCTCCAGTTTGGAAAGCTCTTTACCGATTTTGTTCAATGCTCCGACCCGGTTCAATGGCAGGCGAACAATCCTGCTCTGCTCTGCAAGTGCCTGGAGAATCGATTGTCGAATCCACCATACGGCATAGGAGATAAATTTAAATCCACGGGTTTCATCAAAACGCTTGGCTGCCTTGATCAATCCAAGGTTTCCCTCGTTGATCAGGTCACCCAGGGACAAGCCCTGATTTTGATACTGTTTAGCTACAGAAACCACAAATCGCAGGTTTGCCTTGGTCAGATCTTCAAGGGCTCTCTGGGAACCTTTTTGAATCTCTTTCGCCAGGCGTACTTCATCTTCAGGTGTGATAAGTTTTTCTTTTCCAATCTCTTGAAGATACCGATCGAGTGATTCTGACTCACGTGTAGAAATTCCGGAACTTTTGGCCACGGGCTATAGACTTGTTTTGTTAAAAATTTTATGCGCCATAGATTGCAGACGACACTTTTTACTTATTTCAGCTTATAAACGCAACAGCCATCTGTTTGTTGCTTATAACAGGCGAAACGAAAATCCTTTAAAGATACTAATTCTTAATGAAAGATTGAATTATAATAATATATGCTTCTCCGCATCTCTTCCAGGTATTCATAAACTTCGTCTACACAATACGATCAGCAGGTAAAATAGTTCCCGGTAATTGGATTTTCAATCTGTAATTGTATTGCAATGATCGCCGTAGGATCACTAAACATTTCCCCAGTCGGGAATTCTAACCAGTTGTTTATTTTCTGAAGTCAAAAAAACTTTTTTTAGCCACTGTTTCCTTTACCGCTTCTGCAAGTTTCGATTTTGCACTCTGAACGATGGCGTGTACATCGGATACCTGTCCGTCAACCGGAACAAAACTGGTTGTGACTTCTACATTCATCTTTTGGCCGTCACTTAAAACTACCGGCGAGTCAAGTATTTTCTGAATATGATCTAACCAGTCTGTAACTGCTGATCCGGATTGATCCTGGATCAGATAGGTGAAAACGTAATCACTGTTAAAGCCAATATAACCGTTGAATCCAAACAGGGAAGGATTCATTGATTTGGTCAGGGTGCGCTGAAGCCTCTGAAGCTCTTCAAGCCGGTATTTTGACCGGAGAGATTGCAGATTTTCAATTGTAATGAAACCAAACCACGTATTTTTTGAATTCCCTGCATTTACAATTTCAGTTTCGATCGCTTTTTCCCAGATATCCGGAATAAAACTGCTGTATTCAGTGGTAAGCAGGTCTACATCAACCGATATTTTTCCCAGGTTTGCCCGGATCATCAGCCCGGCCACTCTCACAAGGTTCGTCAGTTTATGCTTTACTGATTCCTTGAAAACCAACGGATTTTTATCGCTTGCAATCACTGTTCCGTGGCGCCGGTCATCAATCATCAATGGAATCGCCAGGGTTGCCCCCTCCGTATCCGCCTCTCCTGATGAAAGCCTTTTGGGATTCTGATTAAAATGCATTGCAAATTCAGGCTTACCGCTTTTAAGAGACGAATACGCGATCGATTTTTCATCAATCATCATACCTAATGTTGGATGAATCCTTGCACCCGGTGAGTTCAGTACATTTACCCAGGTATCCATCCCCCTCGCTACAAAACACACTCCGCCCGTAGGAAGTAACTTTTGCATCTCAGATAACATTCGATACAAAATCTCAACTTTATGCTGATGCGTGGAAAATGTGTTCAGGCTTTCTTCATAATCGACCCACTCCTGTTGCTTCTCAAACAGGTCTGTCAATTCAAGGTATGTATTCAAAACATTGCCAAGTGAATTCCTGTACGACTGAATCACCGAGTCATTCTCAGCCATGAGAAAAGGTTCTTCACTCTCGATTGTAGTCAGTGCAACCGTTTCACCATTATTGACAAAAGGGATCAGCGTCACATACTTAACAAGGGGGTTCTCATAATAATGGCTTAATTCGTTCGGATCGATCTGTTCATTGACCCTGAGCATCACTGATTCTTCGATATCCGTATAGCTATCAAGAAAATAGTCTTGAAACCCCACCCTGTCTTTAAACATCACATTTGTAAGTGAAGTCGATTTCGCTTCAAGCACAAATTGTTCCCTGGCCCTGTTCACCCAATGCATATACACCGTTTTTGCCCCGGTAGAAATCCTCAACAGGTTAATCAGGTCATTCAGGATGTGCTTGAATTCTCTCAGAGCTTTTTCTTCACGTTTAATACTCATAAATGATCACGTATTGAGAACCATTTCACGTTTCAATTCTTCAGCTTGATCGATCATTTGTTCAAAAATAGATAAGCCGTTTTGCCAGAAACCAGGATCTTTTATATCCATTCCCAACCCTGAAACAAGCTGATGCGGCCAGTCGGAACCTCCTGCTTCAAGCATTTTCAGATATCGCTCTGCAAATCCGCCACTTCCTTTTTTGAAACTTTGATAAAGTGCAAGCACCAGCAACTCACCGAATGCATATGCATACACGTAGCCGGGTGTATGTAAAAAATGAGGAATATATGACCACCATAGCCGGTATTCATCTGTTAGCTGAACAGCATTTCCATATAGATCTTTCTGTGTTTTAATCCACTTTTCAGAAAATTGGACGGTGGATAATTCTCCTTCTTCCCTTCTTGCATTGTGAATAGCATCTTCAAAACGATTCATCGAAATTTGTCTGAAAACCGTTGCAACCGTATCGTCAATTTTACTGATTAGCAATGACAGTTTCTCTTTTGGGTCATCCAGTTTTTCCATTAATTTTTCGAAAACCAGCATCTCACCGAATACTGAAGCTGTTTCTGCGGTGGTTAACGGGGTGGAAGACTGCAATTCCCCCTGTTTGCCCGACAAATACTGATGAACGCCATGGCCCAACTCATGTGCAAGCGTCTGAACATCCCTGATTCTGCCATCGAAATTCATAAATACATAGGGGTGAACTGAAGTCACTGTGCTTGCCGAATATGCCCCGCCCCTTTTCCCCGGTTTGATAGCTGCGTCAATCCAGCGTCTGTCGAAAAATTTTCCTGCGATATCACCCATTTCCGGATGAAAATCTGAATATGCTTCAAGTACAATCTGTTTTGCCTCTCTCCATTCGATCGATTTTTCACTTGGAATCATCGGTGCATAACGGTCATAATCATACATCGTTTCATATCCCATCAATTCCCTTTTCAGCCGATAATATCTCTGTACCAGCGGATAACTCTTCTGTACACTCTCTATCAGTGCATTTACCGAAGTTTCATCAATCTGGTTTGAAAGGTTACGTGACTCAATCCAGCTTTTATAACCCCGAAGCTTGTCGTTTGCTGCCTTGTCTGCAAGGAGTGTATTGAAAACAAACGTCAGGGATCGTTTCAGCCTGTCCAGTGTTTGCGTCATCGACTCATGCGCACGTCGCCTTAGATCCCTGTCTCCGCTCTGAAGCTTGCTCAAAACCTGTTGCTGGGTTAAAGTCTCGCCGTCAAGTTCGAACCGGGCAGCCCCCATTGTTTCATCAAAATAACGGTTCCAGGCACTTCTGCCTGTTACATTTTTAGCAGACATCACCTGCTCCTGGCCTTCATCAAGGGTATGGTCTTTATAAAGACGTGAAATCCTCAGGTAATGTTTATACGGTTTAAGCTCATCACTATCTATCCACTTCTGAGCTTTCTCCTCGTCAATTTTAAGCCATTCTACATCAAAAAACACCAATTTCTGACTGACTTCAGATCCAAGTTCATTGGCCTGCTGCATCAATTTTCCAAGTTCAGGATCTTCGGTATCCACCGTCCATTTCAGGTGCGAATACGATCCGATTTTCCTTAATTTTTGGATGATCTGCTCATACTCCTTTATTGCATTCAGGAATTCAACTTCCGTCAATTCTGAAATCCGGCCTCTGTATTTGGCTGCAAAAGCATCCGCATCGATTAATACACTTTTGCGGTCACCGGCCAGGGCCGGATCATCAGGTGATTTATAAAGATCTGACAAATCCCATTGTACCTCTTCTGCCCCGGTTTCAGCAGATGACTGTTCCTGATTCATAGATTCTGTAAATATTCATGGTTAAGAGCTCGTATTTTAAACCCTCAATATAATGAATCGGCCTGCCTGTTAAAATCAACATTTGCAATCAATCTGAAATGGAATAGAGTGGCAAAAAATCGTTTTTTTGAGTAATAATGGTTAATTTTAAATTCATTCAGATGACGAAATAATCGAACTCTTTTCTGAATTGAATCAGCAACTGATTTGTTGTTATGACTGTATGTCGACTGATTACTTTATATGTCTGAGATAAAAAACAATCTGACAAAAAATATTCACAAACCTTGATTATTCAATAGTGAAATCACTTGAATCTGTATTTGGACCGAACAGTGCGCTTGTAGAAGAACTTTACAATCAATATCAGGAGGATCCGGAACTGGTACCGGACCATTGGCGCCGATATTTTGATGAATTGGAGGGAAAGCCCGTTGAAGAAGCTGCACCTGAAACCACAAACGGAATGGAAGCAGACGTTGCTGAACCCGAGGTAAAAGAAGCTCCGGAGAAGAAAAAGAAGCCAGCCGAACCTGAAAGGGAACCTTCAATACCTGAAGGTGCAGAGACAGAGAGAATCAAAGGTGTTGCTGCCAAAATTGTTGAAAATATGGACAGCAGCCTGACTGTTCCAACTGCGACTTCTCTTCGTGTGTTGCCTGTGAAAATGCTTGCAGAAGACAGGACGATTATCAACAGGCACCTTTTACAACGTGGTGAACCTAAAGCTACTTTTACACACTTCATCGGGTGGGCAATCATCCAGGCGTTGAAAGATTTTCCCAATCTCAATTCATTTTATACTATTAAAGATGATAATCCCCAGCGTGTAAAACCGGAGCAGGTAAACCTGGGTATTGCTGTTGATATTCAGAATAAAGATGGTTCCAGGAATCTTGTTGTTCCTAATATCAAAGGTGTCGACAAGATGAACTTCAAGGAATTTCTATACGCCTTTGCTGAACTGATTGACAAAACCCGCAACGGAAAACTGGAACTGGCTGATTTTCAAAACACCACAATCAGCCTGACTAATCCCGGCACCATTGGTACTGTATCTTCGGTGCCAAGGTTAATGAAAGGACAGGGAGCGATCATCGCAACCGGTGCCATTGATTACCCGGCTGAATTTCAATCCATGTCGCAGGAAGTATTGAATCAGCTCGGTATCAGCAAAGTCATGACCATGACCTGCACATATGATCACAGAATCATCCAGGGTGCAGAATCGGGTTCATTTCTTCAAAAAGTTCACCGGCTTCTCAATGGTGAAGAAAATTTTTACGATCATATTTTTTCTGACCTCGAGATTCCCTATGAACCACTGCCGTTCAGCCAGGATAAATATGAAGGCCAGTTAAGTGGTAAAGCCAACACACTTGAACAAGATCGCCGGGCAATTGCAGTCTGGAGGCTTATCAACATGTATCGCATGAGAGGGCATGTCCTGGCAGATCTCGATCCGCTCGGAAGTGAACCCAATCACAGCCCTGAACTCGACCTCGACTACTACGGGTTGTCGCTTTGGGATCTCGACCGTGAATTTTATTGCGGTGGACTCGGTGGTTTTGAGACTGCCAAATTGCGGGACATCATCCGGCTGCTAAGGGATACTTACTCAGGTTCTGTTGGTGCAGAGTACATGCACCTGCTGGATATGGATGAACGGGTCTGGCTGCGGGAACGAATGGAATCCACAACGAATACACCAGAGCTTGACAAGCAGGAGAAGGAGAATATCCTTCACAAACTGAATCAGGCGATGGCATTTGAGCAGTTTTTGCATAAAAAATACATCGGGCATAAACGGTTTTCACTCGAGGGTGCTGAAACTCTCATCCCGATGATGCATTTTCTGCTTGAAAAAGGGGCTGAAGCTGAAATTGAGAAACTATTTCTCGGGATGGCTCATCGCGGCCGGCTGAACATACTTGTTAATATCATGAATAAGCCATACCGAAAGGTATTTGCTGATTTTGAAGGAAACATCGATCCGGATACCATTCAGGGATCCGGTGATGTTAAGTATCATCTCGGGTCCAGAGGGCATTATGAAACCGGCAGCGGGAAATCGATCGAACTTGAACTGCTTCCTAATCCAAGCCACCTTGAATCGGTAAATCCTGTGGTTGAAGGAGCTGCACGTGCCCTTCAGGATCATTACGAAGGGGATGACCCAGGTAAGAAAATTGTACCGCTTCTCATGCATGGTGATGCCGCCTTTGCCGGACAGGGAGTCGTTGCTGAAACCCTGAATATGTCGCAGTTACGTGGTTATAATACCGGGGGCACGATCCATATCATCATTAACAACCAGATCGGATTTACAACACTTCCCGAAGATGCACGCTCTACCGAGTACGCCTCCGACCTGGCCAAAATGATTTTAGCACCAATCTTCCACGTAAACGGTGATGATCCTGAAGCTGCTGTTCATGCAATTCAACTGGCACTTGAGTACAGGCAAAAGTTTGGCAAAGATGTTGTAATCGACCTGATCTGCTATCGTAAACACGGACATAATGAAGGAGATGAACCCGCATTTACCCAACCCGGCCTCTACAAAGAGATTGACAATCACCCGACAGTTCGCGATCTGTATGTAAAACAATTGCTTCGTAAGGGTGAGTTCAGTGAAGAAGAGATGCAGGAGATTTTTGATGAATTTGATGAGCTTTTACAACAGGCTTTTGAAGATGCCAAAAGCGGACAGGCTCTTGAGGTGACCGACACCATGCTTGAAAGGAGTGAAAAAGATCAGGAAGAGCGTGAATCTTTCCCGGATACCAGTTATCCGATGGAAGAACTGAAAGATATTTCACTGAAATTGAATACAGTTCCGAAAGATTTTGATGCAAACCCGAAACTGCTTCGACAGCTTGCAAAAAGAGCCGAAATTGTTGAGAAAAACGAGAAAAAACTGGACTGGGGTTTTGCTGAAGCACTTGCATTCGGTTCCCTGCTCAAATCCGGCATCACGATTCGACTAACCGGCCAGGACGCCGAAAGAGGCACATTCTCTCACCGGCATGCAGTATTACACGGGACAAATACCGACCAGCGATTTATTCCCTTGAATAATCTCAGTGATGACCAGGCACCTTTTTATCCGTACAACAGCTTGTTAAGTGAATTTGCTGCAGTTGGTTTTGAATTCGGATACAGCTCGGCAAAACTGGATGCTCTTGTAATATGGGAAGCACAATTTGGTGATTTCGTTAATGGAGCTCAAATCATTATCGATCAATACATTTCTGCCTGTGAAGCTAAATGGGGACAGAAAGCTGCATTGGTATTGACGCTGCCTCACGGTTATGAAGGCCAGGGCCCCGAGCACTCATCTGCCAGGCTCGAACGGTTTTTACAACTTTGCGCTGAAGATAATATGCAGGTGATGAACCTGACCACGCCTGCACAATACTATCATGCATTGCGTAAACAGGCACTTCAGGAAAAAAAGAAACCATTAATCATCATGTCACCCAAAAGCCTTCTGCGTCATCCATTAGCTGTATGCAATGCGGAAGAACTGGCCGACGGGAAATTTTATCCTTTTATTGAAGATCAGGAGGTAGAAGATAAGAATAAAATCGACCGGGTAATTATTGCATCCGGAAAGGTTTATTATGACCTTTTAAAACAAAAAGAAGAGTCGGATGCCGGGAACGTTGCCATAAACCGGCTTGAACAGATTTATCCATTCCCGGATAGTGATATTCAGTTGATGCTCAATGATTACAAGCACGTCAAAGAGATCATCTGGTGCCAGGAAGAACCTAAAAATATGGGATCCTGGACTTTTATTTCCCCACGAATTTCAAAATTGCTAACCCCGGACCAGGAACTGATTTATGCAGGAAGACTAGCATCCGCATCGCCTGCTGCAGGCCAGATGAAAATTCACCAGGCAGAACAGGACCGTTTGGTGAAAAGCGCGATCGGAGTTCAGGGATAGGGGCCTGGCTACTGCAAGGAGATGGTATTGGCTTCGCAGAACACCCCTCCGGCCCAAGTGCTGAACGCACTTGGGCCGGAGGGGTGTTCCCTGGTATTGACTCAGATAATGAAAAGGATTACACTCACCTCAACCCATTCGGAATTCCTTTGCAGATACGGCTTACAGCATCGTGGCTGTGGAGGCTTTCAAGGTGTGAGCAGCGGACGACAAAATCTTTGATAAAACTGTGATGATCGAGCTCGCTATACAGCAACCGTGCTGCATCTTCCACAAATTTCTGATATGCACCATTTAATTCAGCAAATGCCTGTTCATCTTCTCTCTTTACCATCACCTGGGTTTCTGTTTTAAGAGCTTCTCTGCAAATCTCAACCAATTCGTCAATCATCATCGGTTCATTTAATTCAACCGTAAGATTAGCGATACTGCGCTGGCTGTGTGAAATGGACGCAATCCCTCTTGATTCCCTTGCATGCTCTGCTAATTCATATGAACAGGGACAAGCACTGCTGTACTCAAATTCCAGATGAAGAAACATCTTAAACTCATTCGATTCATTTAGATTCGCTTCCAAAGCCACCTTGTAATATTGATACCCTTCAAGCCCGGATCTCAGGCTCTCCTGGAGCATAGGATAGTTATACTCCAGCTTAATAAATCCGTTTTTGCTATCCAGGTCTTCTTTATAGGCATGAAGTATATCTTTCAATTTCCCAAAATGAAATACATCATCTTTAAACCGGTAGAACGTCCGAATAATTCGGCTCATATTGATTCCCTTTTTACCCATATCCAAACCAACATAACCGTCAACATTCGTTTCCAGCCGGATCAGCTCTCCATCCGGCTTTGGATATAGTAAAGGTAACCGAAAGTTTGATATACCAACTTGTTGTATGGGAACATTAGCTCCTTCAATCAAAGAAGCAGGGCCATTCTGCAGATCGGGCAGGCTCTCTTTATACTCGTCTGTCACCGAAAATGTCGGGTCATAAAATCGTTTAATACTCGTGGAAATCATGTAATTTAAAATCGGGTTATCAAATACGAGGATATGGACAATATTCTGCAAAATTTCGTTCAGTTTCATACAGACGCACTAAAAACAAACTGGAACCTGATGCTGCCGATTGTTCAACCGGCTCTTTCAATCGATCATAAAACGTCCTTACCAGGTTTTCGGTCGTTGGAATAATGCCCTCAAGAAAATCAACATCGGTATTCAGATTTTTGTGATCACATGGTTCAATGATTATTTCATCAATGATGGATTGCAGTTTACCCAGATCGATCACATAACCTGTTTTTGCATCTGGTTCTCCTGCAACAACAACTTCTATTTCGTAATTATGGCCATGCCAGTTGGGATAATTACACTTCCCATAAATTTTACGGTTCCAGTCGTCAGGCTTTTCAGGATTATGCAAACGGTGCGCTGCGTTGAAATGCGACTTTCTTGTTACGTAGATCAAAATTAAATAATTGAGGTATTTAAATATACAGTGCTAACGTCTGAAAACTCTAAACGGTTCCCTGTATTTGTGACAAATATACTCAAATATTTGATGGTGTATTCTGGTAACCGATTCTTGACACTTTCTCTTTTTGGTTCAAAGATTTACAGATCCGAAAATATATTGTTTGAATATGATTAATATCATTGAGCCACTTCATTTTGAAAAGCAGTATATCGATTGGAAATGACTAATTTCAGAAAATCTCACAAATTTTCCGGTTTTTTCTCACTTCTTATATCTTCAGGCCCGGGATCATCATCCTTTTCTTGAATCTTTTCTTTCTCCGGATCATCAAATTCGAGATCTTTTTGAGAATCAACCGGTTTGGTGGATCCATTCGATTTGATCGTTTTTTTATCATTACCGAAGAATCCATCCGGATATTTCCCATGAGGCCTGTCGCCGAGCATTTCCCTCAAATCATTGTGGTTTAACACTTCCTTATCAAGCAGTGCTTCAGCCATTTCATCCAGTTTATCCCGGTGCTTTTTAAGCAGTTCCACAGTTTTTTTGTAGTTTTCTCTGATAATACTCTGCACCGCCTGGTCTATTCGTTCGGCAGTTTTTTCCGAATATTTTTTATTGAATCCGTAACTGTTGTCGGGATTTTTAGAGTCAGTGAGAGACACATAACCAAGATCTTCACTCATCCCATATTCAGCAACCATTGCATAAGCCAGGTTGGTAATTCTTTCCAGGTCGTTTTGAGCTCCTGTTGATATTTTACCAAAAATAATCTCTTCTGCAACACGCCCGCCAAGCAGTGCACATATTTTATCGTCCAGTTCCTCAACTGTCATCAAAAACCGGTCTTCCAGCGGTGTTTGCAGTGTGTATCCGAGAGCTGCAAAACCTCGTGGCACAATACTTACTTTCAATACCGGATCTGTATACTCCAGGAACCAGCCAACAATCGCGTGTCCCGACTCATGATAGGCAACGATTTTCCTTTCATTGGGACTTATAAGTTTGTTTTTCTTCTCAAGTCCGGCCACGACCCTCTCAATGGCATCCTGGAAATCTTCCATCTCTACAGCTTTCTTGTCACGCCGGGCTGCCAGCAGTGCCGCTTCATTACAGAGGTTAGCCAGTTCGGCACCTGCAAATCCGGGCGTTTGCGATGCCAGTACTTTCAGGTCAATATTGTCAGACAATTTCAGTTTCTTGGCATGAACTTCAAGAACTTTAATCCGCCCGTTCAGATCCGGTTTGTCTATCAGGATCTGGCGGTCAAATCTTCCGGGGCGGAGGAGTGCTGAGTCAAGGACATCAGGGCGGTTTGTTGCGGCCATGATGATTACACCCTTGTCTGAATTAAATCCATCCATTTCACTCAATAACTGGTTGAGCGTATTTTCCCGCTCATCATTTGAACCCATCTGCATACCACGTCCGCGGCTTCGGCCAATGGAATCAATTTCATCAATAAAAACAATACAGGGAGCTTTCTCTTTAGCCTGTTTAAACAAGTCGCGTACCCTGGCAGCACCTACTCCAACAAACATTTCAACAAAATCCGAACCACTTAACGAGAAAAATGGGACATCCGCTTCACCTGCTGTGGCTTTGGCAAGAAGTGTTTTACCGGTACCGGGAGGCCCCACCAGGATAACACCTTTCGGCAGATTTCCTCCAAGATTGGTAAACTTCTGTGGATTTTTCAGAAATTCAACTACTTCCTCCACTTCAGCTTTTGCTTCCTGAAGGCCGGCAACATCATCAAATGTCACCTTGTTTTCAGACTGCTTGTCATAAAGCGATGCTTTATTTTTTCCAATATTCATCACCTGTTGCCCGGGATTCATTCTTCTGAAAATAAATATCCAGAAAGCGATGATCAGTGCGATAGGAATGAGCCATATCAGGATTCCACCCCACCAACTCTCTTCAACACGTACATCATATACAACATTGTGTGCATCCAGTACAGAACGTATTTCATCTCCTTCAAGCATCGTGGCATAAAACCGCTTGAACTGATCTTCAGATGCAGACGCAAGCTGCCACCTGTCTTCAGATTGTGGCGGCCGCTCAACTACACCCTCCTGGATAGCTTTCTCTGAATACGTACCTTCGATATCAGTCCCATTCGTAATCAGAATTTCTTCGATATACCCTTTCTCAACATATTCAAGAAATGTACTGTACTTGATTCTCTCTGAAGTATCTGCCGGTAGTAAATAAAAATTGATACCGATGATTACCAGAAACAGAATTACATAAATCCAGATCGGAAACCGCGGGCCTTTGCTACTCTCCTTACCCTGAGAAGGTTTCTTTTTATTAAAATCGATATTCTTTTTTGGCATCTAATTACATTCAGCTAAAGTATAAGCATCAAATATAACGCTTTTTGAAATCTTTTGCGTCACTCTTGTACTTGATTGACGGGCAAATACGGATTATTAACGAATCAGTCTGTGAGTAGATTATACAAGAATTCACTCAACCTGACTTTCTGACAAATTAATGGATTGGCCTTCGCCGGTATTTAAAACAATTCCATGATCAATCGGTTTGATTTCTCCTATAACAGAGAAATCATCAAATTCTGCTTTCAGTTTCTCAATATCCTCATCTTTCAGTGTAAAGAGGATTTCAAAATCTTCACCACCATAAAAAGCATAGCGGTCTACATCCTCTTTCATTTCATCAGCCACTTTCCTGGCCTCAAGACTGACAGGTACTGCCGGTGTGAAAATTTCACAGCCGGTTTTATTTGATTCCGATAAGATCTGAACCTCATTTACCAGTCCCTGGCTTACATCAACCATACTTGTCGGCTTTACTCCTGATTTTTTCAGAGCTTTAATCAGGTCATGGCGAGCAGATGGCATCAATTGTCTTTGGACTACATATTCATATTCCTGCAGGTCCGGCTGGAAATAATCCTGTCCACTCTCCTGCCACTCTTTTTTTTCACGCAATAAAACATGTAATCCTGCAACAGCTCCGCCAAGGTCTCCGCTAACACAGATCTGATCACCGGGATGAGATCCATTCAGTGATACCAGGTCATTCTCCTCAACTGTGCCATTAACATGTATGGAAACAACCAGCAGCTGATGCGAAGCAGTTATATCACCAGGTTCAACAGCACATTGATAGATTTTACCTGCTTTATCAAACCCTTCAAATAACTTTTCGAGCATTGATACCGAGATTTTATTAGGTACGGCGATATCAACCTGTGCTGAGACCGGCATCCCGTTCATTGCATAGATATGGCTTGCAGCGGCTGTCAACAATTTATATCCAAGATGCTGAAGCGGAGTATATACCAGGTCGAAATGTACCCCTTCCAGGTAAATACCTGATCCGGATATTGAAACAAATTTTAGATTGTCATCTATTTTACTGACAATGGCATTCTTTGATTCAGCCTTTATGATTTCATCCCTTTTATACCCGGGGAATTTTCTGAGCTTATCAACCAGGGAATGAATTCCAAGATCATGAATTGTTTGAAAATCTGACATATATATTAGCAAAAAAAAAGGCATTTATCCCATTATATCGGGACATATGCCTTTATAAATTGAATCTGTTATGTTAATCGGGTCACATTTGCCGCAGCGTAGAGTAATTGATACGCAGTGTACCGGCGTGCCTGAGTTCCTGTTGTACATCGGTAACAATTCCGAACTCTGATTCCCTGTCAACTCTCAGAGAAACGATAAGCCTGGGCTGTTCCATCAGTTTATCATACATGATCTGACGAATCGCCTGAATATCATCAACGAGAGCATCATCGATTTGCACGGCAGTATCACCGAGTTGTCCGCCACCGAGTCGCTCAGGTCCGATATAGATATAACTTACCAACCGTTTCTGGTCAATTTTTTCAATGTTTTCTGCTTGTGCAAACTCGATTTGAACCCTTAGTTCAACTTCGCGAAGCACTGTAACGACCATGAAGAAAATAAGCAACATGA
>SLKH01000215.1 GCA_007134665.1 Balneolaceae bacterium | reverse complement strand
CAGTAATTCCGGTCAAATGGACTTTTTCTTCAAAGAGAAGTCTGGTTGAGCTTGTAATGTCAGCATTCATGATTTCCTCAAATTGAATCAGTTTTAATGTTCGAGGGAAATCTAACCGGGATACAGGTAAGCTAATTGAAAAAAAACGACATTTTTACCGGTACTTTGCCAGGTTATGACAAATAAGGGAGACAGGAAAGCGCCCCATTTGATCCGGGAACAGACAGACAATATTCTGCAGCTAATAGCCGAGATCCGGTTTCAAAATCATGATGGCTGGAAGGGAGTCAGGCATGCCGATTTTTTAAATATTTGTAAAACTTAAGTGTTTATCTTACCCTTACTTACGCCATTAATTATTTTTAATAATCTTATTTAAACAAAGTGTAATTCTGTTTCAGCAACAAGGATCGGTTGATGAATGAAAATAATCTGTATAGTAGTGATGAAGCTTTATTAGCAGAAATACAATCCGGGAATGATAAAGCATTTGAAGTTCTGTATCGGGCATATTATTCCAATCTCTGTAATTTTTTGTACAGGTATATCGATACCCCTACTATTTGTGAGGAATTAGTCCAGGATCTGTTTATGAATATCTGGATGAATAGAAAAACATGGTCTCCTAAAGGTTCACTCTCTTCATACTTATACAAATCGGCAAGAAATCGTGCACTTGATTATCTGAAACATTTGGAGGTTGAAGAGAGGTATTTGAAAAGTCAAAAAATCAGTACTAATTCTGTGGGGCTTTCAAATCAATTTATACCGGAAAATATTTTGATCAAAGAAAATCAAAATGAAATTGATGAGCTATCAACAAGAGTTGAAAAAGCTATTACAACTCTCTCACCTAAATGCAGAATGATTTTCATGCTAAGCAGGGATGACGGTTTAACCTATCGCGAAATTGCTGAATTCCTGGATATTTCTGTAAAAACTGTAGAAACACAAATGGGCAGGGCACTTCAAAAATTACGGACAAAATTAACACCTTTCCTATCTATATCATTACTGTTTGTAATTGATATTATAGCCTTCTATATATCCTGATTTAACTTTCTTCCCCACTCTATAACTCCTTTCAAGAAATAGTTCATTTTTTGTAAGGGTACCTTCGATGCAGATCGTGTTAATAAGAAAGAGTTATTTAAATGACACGTTTCTAAAGTTGATGAGATGAATAAATATAACCGGTTCATTCAAATTTCCAGGTATATATCGGGTGAATGTACTGAGATCGAAAAGATGGAATTTGAGAAACGGATGGAACAGGATCCGGATCTTAAAAATGAAGTACTTGATCTGCAGGCAATATGGAATACGAAGAAAAAACACAAAATTGATTGGGATGTTGATTCTGCCTGGAAACGGTTTAATCAGGAGATCAAGCGTAATGAGAATATTCGTTCCGGTGTCAGCAAAATTAATCATAAAAATAATAACCTCAGTCGATCAGGATTAAACTGGGGATTACGGATAGCTGCAATTTTCACGGTCATTGGGTTCATAAGCGTATTTATGTATCTCAACATCGAAGAAAGCTCAGACCTTGAGCAAATCGGGTTAAGTGAGGCAACCACCGAAAGTGGTCAGAGAATTCAGATGCAACTTGAAGACGGAACCAAGGTTTATTTGAATTCCGGAAGCAGCATGAAATATCCGGAAGTATTCGGACAGGATTCCAGGTATGTTGAGCTCACTGGCGAAGCATATTTTGATGTAAACTCCGATGAACGGCCTTTCTTTGTTTACACAGATGATGTAACAATTGAGATTCTCGGAACGGAATTCAATGTAAAAGCTTACAACGAAGAAAATATTGAAGTTGTAGTAGCCCAGGGGCTTGTCGGGGTAAAACTAAGCAATTCAGAAGAATCGGAACAGGTTGTATTGAGCCGTGGGAATATGGCTCAATTTGAGCCGCAACACAGAAACGAATTAACCATACATCAACAAGTAGACCTGGACAGACATTTGGGGTGGATGGCTTATCGGATGGCTTTTGAAAACCATACTATGAAACAAATCAGCAGGCAACTGGAAAGGTGGTATGGAGTGGACATCGAATTTAGTGACCCTGAAATTAATGAATTAACAGTTTCAGCAAATTTTGAAGATGAAAGCCTGCGAGAAGTACTCAGAGTACTTTCGCTGGCATTGAATCTCGAATATGACATTTCAGGCCGGTCAGTATTGATTTATAAGAATTAAAGTGAAAATAAAAAACCAATAACATAATAAATATCATGGTCTTGTAGACATGTTTAAAATTCAAATCTATCAAAACAGGATCAAACAATGATATCTTATATACTTTCATATGACAAGTATCGGATACTCAGATCATTTCTGACATTGATTCTTGCCGTATTTATCACAGGATCAATCAGTAGCCAGGATCTGAATATTGTTGCTGCCGAAAATTACATTCAGGATCGACCCGGTAATGTTCAATATGTTCATTATGCGCCGGCAGAAATCAATGACAAAAGCCGTTCAATTTTAAATAAACTGATTTCAGTTGAATTTGATAACATTCCCATGGAGGAAGCACTGAACAGTATCGCTCAATCAGCCGATTTGAAGCTTGCCTATAGTACTGAAATCGAAAAAGATGCATGGAATCAAAAAGTATTTTTAAATATTCAGCGGGCTACGGTACTTGGTGCCCTCTATGCAGTTCTGCAAGGTACCGATTTGAATCTTGTGTTATCCTCAAATTCAGACAATGCTCATGCCGTCGTAGTACAGGGTAACAGGAGTGGAGTAAACGGTGACGAAACTTTTTTTGATGTTTATCAGGAAAGCGTTTCCGGGCGTGTTATGGATTCACAAACCGGCGAATTTCTACCGGGGGTAAATATCATAATTAAAGGGACAAGCAGTGGTACGAGTACCGGTTTAAATGGAGAGTTTGAACTGTCTGTCCCCTCTTTAGATGATACATTAATATTCACGTATATCGGGTATCATTCTTATGAAATACCCATTGAAGGCAGAACTCAATTAGATGTAGAATTAACTCAACAGGTAGTAGCCGGTGAGGAACTCGTTGTAGTTGGCTATGGTACTCAAAGAATAGAGCATCTTACCGGTTCTGTATCATCTATCCCGGCTCAACAAATGGCTGAGATGCCTGTTCCTTCTGTAACACATGCACTTCAGGGGATGGCCCCGGGACTTCAGTTGCTTGACGGCGGTGATCGCCCCGGTAGAAACCAGTTGAATTTGCTGGTGCGCGGCCAGGGTACACTTGGCCGTGGCGGTGATCAGGGTAGTGCCGATGCTTCCCGTCCATTGATATTGATCGATGGAGTAGAAGGAGATCTCGCCACCGTTGACATTCATGATGTGGAAAATATATCGGTGCTGAAGGACGCAGCAACTGCATCAATCTATGGCGCTCGTGCTGCAAACGGGGTGATTTTGATCACTACTAAACGGGGAATTGCACGAGAGAGGCCTCAAATTACATATAATGGGTACATGGGAGTTCAGAACATCACGGCATACCCGCAACGGGTTGACACCGAGACCCATATGAGGCTTGCAAATTTGGCCCGGTCAAATCTTCTGCAGTGGTGTCTTGACGGCAGGGATCCGGGAGCTCAGTCCGCAGCGGATTGTCACAATAACCCAAGTTATGCACCACGGTATTCCGATGAGTACATACAGAATACGATTGCGGGAACTGATCCGGATGCTTATCCGGACAACGAGTGGGTAGACGCAATATTTAGTCCGGCGCGAATACAGGATCATACACTGCGGGTATCCGGTGGTAATATTTCAGCCCGATATGCTCTCTCTCTTAGTTATATGAATGAAGACGGTTTGATGGCGAATACAGGTGCTGACCGGGTTGGTGTGCGTGTAAATACCGATTTTCAGCCAACGGAGAGATTGAGTGCCGGTTT
>SLKH01000133.1 GCA_007134665.1 Balneolaceae bacterium | reverse complement strand
TGATCCTGACGGATCATGATGGAAATTTGTATCCCAATTGGTTTCCAATATTATCCAGGATATAAATACCGATCAATATTTATCCCAATAATCCATATCATTTCAAAATAAATCACTCCGCACCATCCGAATACCCGAAAAAAAATACCAGGATGGAATTCCATATGTATCCGATCCGGGGACGGAATTTCAGGAATCGTTCAATGAATTAAAAAATCAAGGTAATCAGCCCATGATAACGATCTCCTCTCCACGGCCTGTCTGGTACCCCTTCGATAATGTTACAAAACGTTACAATGCCCATTGCCTCGGGGGGTGTGATTCGGCCATCACCGTCAACCACGGGCCACGGACTACATTCTGTCAATCCCAGGCGGGATTAAACAGACTGTATCTGAACGTTTATACTTTCTTCACAATGTGTTTATATACTTTGGTTCAATCAGTGGGATTGGTGATGTAATCAACACGGTTTAATTCATGATTCAGGGTTGTCGTGGCATAAATTGTTGATTTATTTTTGCACCCAAAAAGATAATTGAAATCAGTCGGTTAGGCCTCTGGCAAGGTGCTTTTGAATTTAGATATTTGTCATGAACAGACGATTTTTTTTGATCCTATTGATAATCTTTCTATTTTAAGACTTAAGAGTCTTATAACTTATAAACTTTCATAATCCGCCAATGTTATTATCAAAATCATGTGTATATGGACTTAGAGCGTCACTTTACCTGGCAGCGCGGGATGAAAATGGATATGTTCCGATCAGGGAGATGAGCGATAAACTTGAGATTTCATTTCATTTTCTTACAAAAATTCTGCAGCAGTTAACCGGTGAAGGTATGCTGGAATCGTACAAGGGGCCAAATGGAGGGGTGCGGTTAACCCGGTCTGGAGAAGATATTTCCCTTATGGAGGTTGTAATGGCCATTGATGGTGATTATATGCTTACAGAATGTGCCCTTGGATTACCGGGTTGCGGTGTAATGAAACCTTGCCCGATTCATGAAAAATGGGCAGAAACCCGTGATGGGATCCGGGATATGCTTGAGTCGACAACGTTAACTGAACTTACAAAGAAAGGAAAAGATTTTGACCTCAGAATTACAGCAGAAGGCGGTTTTCGGGACTTGATGTAGCAACAACATTTTTTATAATTTATTTGGAGATAAAATACTCTTATTTCTTTTATAGGTAAATCACTACTGAATCTATTCTCTGTAGTGAATTCCCCTACAAGAATATCAGAACAGACCTTAGGAGTTTAAAGATAGAATCATCTTAAATAAGCACCAGCAAAATTATCAACGATTAAATACTCATGAAGACACTTAAATACATCAAAATATTCTTATCCATCATCGCTGTTTCAGGATTATTCATTGCATGCGGGAACGGCAATAGTAGCAGTAATCAGGCATCAGCCGGGAATGATAACTCAAATGGGTTTACTGAATTCGAACTGGAACACGGTATTGGCCCGGTCACTGAAAGAGTTGAAATCGCAGATGAGATTGATCCGGAAATGGCCGAGCAGGGAAGAAGCATCTATGCAATGAAGTGTGAAGCCTGTCATAATATGGAAGGGAGAATGGTTGGACCGGCATTGGGAGATGTGCTGGATCGAAGAAGCCCGGAATTTGTAATGAACTTTATACTGAATCCTTCTGGGATGGCCAGAGAACATCCTGTTGGACAAGAGCTATTGCAGGAATATATGACGCCGATGCCATTCCAGAATGTTTCGGAAAGTGAAGCAAGAGCGATCGTGGAATACCTGCGTGACTACTCGGAAAATTAAATTTCCACAACCAATAAATAACAGAACAATGAATAAAAATAAACCAAATAAATTGCGAACGATGTTATTCGGTGCAGGTTTTGTTGCATTAGCAGCATTCCTGTTTACAGGATGTCCAACGCAGCAAGGAATGCTCGACACTCGTGATGCTGCACAAAAAGTATATGTAGCACCGGGTGAGCATGATGAATACTATGGATTCTTTTCGGGAGGATATAGCGGACAATTGAGTGTTTGGGGGTTACCTTCATCACGGTTACTCAGAGTAATACCTGTTTTTTCTCAGGATCCTGAAACCGGTTACGGGTATTCTGAAGAAACCAAGCCACTGTTTGAAACCAGTTATGGATTTATTCCATGGGATGATTCACATCACCCTCATATCTCACAAACAAATGGAGATGCAGACGGGCGCTGGATCTTTATAAATGCAAATAATACACCGAGAATTGCCAGAATAGACCTGGATGTTTTTGAAACCAAAGAGATTCTTGAATTGCCAAATACCGGCGGTAACCACGCTTCTTCCTTTGTTACTTCAAATTCTGAATACGTTATCGGTGCTACCCGTTTCAGTATCCCTTATGAAATGGACCTGGATGTACCCATTGACAGTTATAGCGAAGAATTCAGAGGTGCGCTTTCTTTTATTGAAATCGACCAGGAAACTGGCAGGATGAACCTGGATTTCCAGATTGTTGTACCACCTTATAACTATGACCTCGGCCGAGCCGGAAAAGGGCCATCAGCAGATTGGGTATTCTTTACCACTTACAACACTGAAGAAGCCCATACCTTGCTCGAAGTGAATGCATCGAGAAATGACAAGGATTATATCGCTGCGGTGAACTGGCGGCGGGCTGTGGAGCTGGTTCGTGAAGGACATGGTGAAACAATGGACGCTGAGTACTATCACAACTATTACGAAGGTAACCAGGGATTTGCCGTATCACATGTGAATAATGAAGTAACAGTTCTTACACCGGATGATGGCCAGGATTTCATTTATTTCCTTCCGACACCAAAATCACCGCACGGAGTGGATATTGATCCAACTGGAGAATATATCGTAGGCGGAGGTAAGCTGGCTACAGTAATTCCTGTGCACTCTTTTTCAAGGATGCTGGAAGCTATTGAAAATAATGATGTAGATGGAAATGTAGAAAACATTCCGATTCTGAATTATGACGCTACAATTGCAGGTGAGGTGGAAAACCCGGGACTTGGCCCACTTCACACCGAATTTGATGGCCGCGGATATGCTTATACATCCGTCTATATCTCATCTGAGATAGTAAAATGGTCACTCGATACGTTTGAAGTGGTTGACAGAATCGATGCCTATTATTCCATAGGTCACCTGATGATTACTGCAGGTGATACAAGGAATCCGGATGCCAGATATATGGTCGGATTGACTAAAACCGCGAAGGATCGTTACCTCCCAACCGGGCCAAAGCAAAACCATCCGGCCCAATTGTATGATATCTCAGGTGATCGTATGGAGTTGTTACTCGATTTCCCGACGATTGGCGAACCTCACTATGCTCAGTCAATACGGGCAGATGTAATCAAGGATAACGTGAAGCAGATTTATGAATTGGAAGAAAACGACCACCCATACGCCATAACCGGAATCGCACAGAATCGTGTTGAAAGAGATGGCAATGTTGTAAGAGTCTATATGGGAGCAACAAGAAGCCATTTCCGGCCTGATAATATTGAAGGAATCAGGGTAGGCGATACCGTTTATTTCCACCTGACGAATATGGAACAGGAATGGGATGTTGTTCACGGTATCGGTATAAAAGGTGCACAGAATGCCGAAATACTGGTTGCACCGGGACAAACGAAAACACTTAAATGGGAACCGACACGAACAGGCATCTATCCGTTCTACTGCACGGCCTTCTGTTCTGCACTCCACCAGGAGATGCAGGGTTATGCGAGGGTATCTGCAGCTGATTCGGATGTTGAGTTAACCTGGAGAACCGGAACCAATTAACACAAAGGGCATGACCCCTCAGCCCGGCAGGAATGCCGGGTTTTAGATCCCACAAAAAACCCGGGTCCGGCTCCCAACCGGACCCGGGGATTTTAAATGAGTGAATGAGTGAGTTAGTGAATG
>SLKH01000089.1 GCA_007134665.1 Balneolaceae bacterium | reverse complement strand
CGATAGTTCCCTCTTCCGGGCATCGGATAACGGTATTCAATTAAAACACTTCCCGGCTGCTCCAGAACCCTGCGTGTTTCTTCAATTACATCATAACGGTTGTATTCAATCCCTTTATAAGGCATGCTCGAAGGGCTGTAATTATTGAAACTCATTGGCCTTGCGGCTGATGTGTCCGATTGAAACCTCTTTAGTTGAGAGTGAATTGTCAATGGATCTTCTGACCGGTTATTGGTTACCTGTATCACAAAACGAATACTGTCTTTGGCAGTTGAAACATCATAGGTTGTAATAGGAAGATAACCTTCGGTTTCATCTGAAGATTTTCCAAGAAGCTGAACGGAAGTGAGGTTTACAATATCATCATGCGGGTCCGGAATATATGTTTCAGTAGTACGGGTTGTTCGGTTACCGGATGCTTGGTCGATGACAGAAACATGGACTTCATAGTTTCCAGGGGGAACTTCAATATCTCTTTCAAATTTCACCAGATTTTGTGTTGTCACAAAACCGTTTTGGTGATTACTAACTGTGGATGTAGTAGTATATGTATCAGAGTAACTTGTACCCTCAATTCCAACGATTCGTATTTCCAATTCAATGTCGGCCCTGTTGACTCCTTCACGTTCCCTGAAAATAAGGCTTGCTTCAACAATGTCTGCAGCAACATTAATGACTCCCTCGTCTTCTTCATTGAGATATCCCAAAGCAGAAATCCGAAGTTCCGGGTATCCATCCTGAAAATAATAGCTGGATCCTCTCTCAATATCGGGGTTTGTAGCTCGAGTACATGAGAATAGAATACCTGCCGTGATTAACAAAACAGACAGTTTAAATAGATTGCGTATGCTCTTCATAGGAGCAGGATTGATCTTCTTTATAAGGTTGTGATTAAATAATCTGCTAAATGTCTTTCAATTCTACAACTCTAAAACGTGATAAATCACCACTTTATTTGGTAGGTTTGAAGTTAATCGATAGTTCATAACAGTTTTAGTTCAAATATTGAGTTAATTCAAGTAACTTCAGACCCTAATTACAAAATGATAAGTTTAATACAGGATCATATATGATTACCGGATCTCGCAGAACTAAGATCGTATGTACATTGGGTCCCAGTTCTAATACACTTGAAAAAATTGAACAACTATATCTTGCAGGAATGAATGTTGCAAGAATCAATTTTTCTCACGGTTCACATGAAGATCACGCCCGGACCATGAGTTATGTACGGAAAGTTGCTAAAAAACACCAGTACTCCATACCAATTCTAATGGATCTTCAGGGTCCGAAGATACGTGTTGGAAAGATGAAAGAAGGATCTCAGATTTTGAGGGTGGGTAATATGCTAACGTTAACACCGGATGATATTGAAGGTACAAGTGAACGAATTCCAATCGATTACAGCTATCTCACTTCCGATGCTGTTTCCGGTGACAGGATATTGATTGATGACGGTTTGCTCGAACTGATGGTTGAAGAGGTGAATGAACGGGAGGTTCGGGCCAGGGTAGTCGTTGGTGGTGTGATTAAGTCAAGGAAAGGAGTGAACCTCCCGGGGGTTAAAATTTCGATGCCATCACTCACAGAGAAAGATATTGAGGACCTGGAATTTGGCCTGACCCAGGATGTCGATTATGTTGCGATGTCGTTTGTTCGCAAGGCAAGGGATATACAGGATGTTATATCAAGAGTGAGAGCAGCAGGCAGTAATGCCGGGATAATTGCAAAGATTGAAAAGCCGGAAGCAGTTGAGAATATCGATGAAATTATTGAAGAATCAGATGGAATCATGGTTGCGAGAGGTGATCTTGGAATTGAAATCGCATCGGAACGGGTTCCGCAGGTTCAAAAAAGTATTATTGAGCGATCAAGGACTGCAGGAAAACCAGTCATAACAGCCACCCAGATGCTCGATTCAATGATCACAAATCCCCGCCCGACACGTGCAGAGAGTTCGGATGTTGCGAATGCTGTGCTCGATGGTACTGATGCTGTGATGTTATCGGGTGAAACAGCGGCTGGCGAGTATCCGGTTGAGGCAGTAAAGACTATGGATAAAATCTGCAGGACTATTGAGGAAAATGCTGAAAGCATCTATTACAGTCTTGAATACAGAAAACCGGACTGGAAAGAAAAGCAAGTTATTGAATCTCTATCCTATTCCTGTGTTACAATTGCTGAAAATGTAGAAGCAAAAGCTATCAGTACAATCACACATTCCGGAAATACCGCCCGAAGAATCGCCAAATTCCGACCGAAGGTCCCGATCATCGCATTCACGGAAAGTCAGAAAGTAAGGCGGCAGCTAAATCTCGTCTGGGGTGTTGACTCGGTAAAACTCAGTCAAATTTTTGATACTGACCAAAGTGTCGGGATGATGGAAGATTACCTCCGAAATAATGGATTAGTTGTAAATGGCGATCGGATAATTATCGCTACCGGTATGCCAATTGCAAAAAGGGGCAGAACCAATATGCTGAAAGTCAGTACGATAGAGTAATCCAGGTTAAGGCCGGCATTTTTCAATAAGCTTTTATTCACGAATTCGTTATGTTTGTAACGTGAATAAAAGTTTTCTATTAATAGTATCACTTTCCGTTTTTATTCTCAGTGGTTGCGGATCAACCCTGAAACAGCAGTGGTATGATTTCACAGCCTATTACAATACGTTCTATAATGCCAATCAGTATTTTGATGCTGCGTATGAAGAAAACAGAAGCCTGGCCTCACCGATCAATCCAAACGAGCTGATACGGATTCATCCGCCACCAACTGCAGGGGGCGCCCAAAATTTTGAACGGTCGATCGAAAAAAGTGCAGATATTCTCAGAAATCACAGCCGGTCAAAATATGTGGATGATGCCATTGAGCTGATTGGCGTCTCCTATTTCTACAGGCAGGAATATTTCGCTGCTCTTGAAAAATTCCAGGAATTGTTTTCCGGTTCGGATAATCCTGAAGTCAGAATGCGTTCAACCCTGTGGGAGGGTCGTACATACCTTGAACTGGAATTGTACGGGGAAGGGGCACGGTTTATGGAATCGAGAATTGAAACACTTGATCATTGGGCTCCTGAAAAATTATCTGAAGCCAGGGCAATACTTGCCCAGCTATATGCTTACCAGGATGATTTGCATCAGGCCGGTAATCAACTATTAATTGCACTTGATGATCTTGAAGGACGTGATCTTCGGTCAAGAGCCTACTTTCATTATGGACAGATAATGGAAAAGATGAATAATCTGCCACAAGCCAGTAATGCTTTTCATGCCATCAGGGACATGAGGCCATCATTTGAATTGGAATACCATTCAAGACTGAAAGAAGTTGAAATTTTAAGGCTGCGCGAAGATTATGAAGAAGCCGCTCGTCAGCTTCGCTCGATGCTTCGTGATGATAAATTTTTTGATTACAGGCTGGAACTGCTCTACCAGGTTGCGATTACTGAGCGCCTGAAGGGGAACCCGCAGATTGCTGAAGAATATTTTAAGAATGTCCTGCACTCAAGAACTGTGACACCAGCCAGGGACCTCATCGCCAGGACTTACTACGGGCTGGCTGAAATTCACCGGTTTAATTATAACAATTTACAGTTGGCTGCTGCCTATTATGATTCTGCTGCGATTACCAATGTGAGCAGGGATCTGCTGCCCGATAACTGGGATGCAGCAAATCTTGCGGGATCGTTTGGGGAATATGCAGAAGCAGCACAGGAAATTGTCCGGCTTGACAGCCTGTTAATTCTCGGGCGGATGTCACCGGATGAATTTGAAGGAAAGATTGCTGAAATCAGGCAACAGTATCTTTCAGAAATTGAAGCACAGCGCCTGGAACAGGAAAACCTGGATACTATCGACCGTCAGATGGGCCTGGATGATCAAGTAGAGGAGACAACAGACGTTACAAGTCAGGGTTTTTTGAATATAAACAACCGAACATTAATGAATCAGGCGAGTATACAATTTCGTGCCCGTTGGGGTAACCGGCCGCTTGCCGATAACTGGAGGCGGCAGGAAGCAGTATCGGGCTCAGGTATCACATTTGAAAACCAAAGAGCAGTAGTTCAAAATGATGAACTGGACGTGCGTGATCAGACAGTTATTGCTGCTGACATGCAACTTGATTTAAGCCAGATTCCGTTCGAACCGTATGAACAAGATTCGGTAGAGGTGCTAATCTATACAAAATATTATCAGCTCGGTAATATTTTTCAGATGAATCTTGATATGCCGGATAGTGCGAAAGTTTATTATCAGAAAGTGATCGATAATGGAGTGGAGGGAAGCCCAAAAGCTTCTTCCATGTATGCATTAATGGATATTCTGATGGCTGAAGATGAAATGGATGCAGCAACCAGACTGGCAAATTCACTCATTGAGTCTTACCCTGAGTCCCCGCTTTCAAAGCGTGCGGCAGACAGGCTGCAGTTGTCCATTCCCCAAATGCCGATCGATCTTTATGCTGAATTTAACCTGACAGATTCACTTCAGTATCAGTTTTCCGATACCCTTAAGGCTACTGAATACGCTGAGTATCTGCTTGATTATGCTGGTAACAGCAGAGACAGGGAACAGGCTGCAAGTTATATGCTTGAAGCGGTTGAAGTTTATATCAGGTCAGCAAGAGAGGATACCCTTTATGATTTCAGACAGAACCGTTGGGAGAAGGTGATGATACTGGCAAAGGAGCACGATATACTGGAACAGTTGTTACAGGGTGAGCGTGATACGATAACTGTTATAGATTCGGAAATAAATATACCGGGTATGGAAGAATCTGAATACCTGACGATTGAAGGCCTTCAAATAATTTATCCTTACAATGGAGTTTATTGGAATAGATCACGGGAGATCCTGAAAGAGTTAAGGGATTTATACCGGGAAACGGGTGCTGCTGCTAAAGCTGTAATTCTGCTTGAAGAACTTGAAAAGTATCCGGAACTGATCAGAAATGATCATACCATAGAAGATATTCCGGAATTACATGGGGAACATACCGGTATTTAACTATCGAGAAAAATTATAAGTTTTTTCTGATCTGATAGATATAATCCAGATCATTTTCTTTCATAAAGTTCGCAATTCCCTTGTTAATTTTTTTCACCAGGGCAGGCCCTTCATAAATGAGTCCGGTATATATTTGGAGGAGATCAGCACCGGCTTTTATCTTTTCAATCGCATCTTCAGAATTTGAAATTCCGCCAACACCGATGATTGGTTTTAAGCCCTGAGTCGATTCAAATATCTGACTAATCACACGATTGCTTTTTTCCCTGATTGCTCTGCCGCTCAATCCGCCATACCCGATTGATTCAAGCCTTTTGGCTGAAGTTAGTAAACCATCGCGTTTACTCGATGTATTTACTGCCACATATCCATTTACAGAATATTCACAGGTTACCTCGATGAGTTCGAGTAGTTGCTTTTTATCAAGATCAACTGAGAATTTAATAAATACAGGCGGGTTGGAAGAGTCGCTGCCGATCTGAAGTTTGTTTAACAGTTGGGAGAGAATCTCCGGATCTTCAAAGGTTTTCCCTTCTTTAGTGTTCGGGCATGAGATATTTATCGTGATGTAATCGGCAACCTCTTTGGCAAGTTTGAAACTTATTGCATAATCTTCAAGAGCATCCTCACCGACGATGTCCGGATTGTGTGTTTTGGCAATATTTACTCCGAGAGGAATCATTAGGTCTAACTTATCCAATCGCTTGCAGACAGTTGCAGCTCCATCATTATTAAGCCCCATCCTGTTGATAACTGACTGATCCCTTGTCAGCCTGAAACTGCGTGGCTTGGGATTACCAGAGCAGGCTTCGGCCGTAATACTTCCAACTTCAACAAAACCAAACCCGAGGGATTCAATTACCGGGGCAAATGTCCCGTTTTTATCAAAGCCGGCTGCAAGCCCTACAGGATTACGGAAATTCAGACCAGCAATTTCCTGCTTTAGAAGGGGTGATTGATAACTATAAATAGCGGCAGCTGCTCTCTTCATCGATCCTGAATCCGATGCCCTGGATGCCCACCTGATCGTTGATTCATGAATGATATCAGAGGGGAAACGGAACAGGAAAGGCCTGACGATAGATTTATACATGAAGGAATTTCGGATGTTCGTTGAATGTCAAGTTACTAACACTCCGGCTAAGATTAAAACAAATACAGAAATGTGATATAAAAACCTGTATCATTGCCGTTGATTGAATGATTAGTAACTATGATGAACACAGAATCTTTTAACCTTTTTGTAAAGAACTTGATTCGGGATTCCGGTTTCAGTGAACCGCTGATCTTGCTGTCTTCCCAGTTGAAAGGCCATCCGTCAAGTCGATTCTCAATATTTGCGATGGAACCTGATGTAACCATTCAGGCTGATGGACTGAATATCACACTGAATACAGAAGGGCAGAAGGTTCAGGAAAAAAAGAATCCATGGGAAGCATTAAAAGAGATAAGAGAAAAATTTCCAGGGTGGTATGTTGGTTTTCTCGGGTATGACTTGAAAAATCATATCGAAGACCTGAAATCCGAAAACCGGGATTATGTGAATGCCCCGGACCTTTATTTTTTTCGTCCACAGAAAATGCTTTTATATGACCACTGGAAACAAAGACTGGTGAGAAATTCAGGTTTCAATTTGAATACCGTTAGCACTGCGCCGGTCAGGCAACAAGTTGACCTGAGAATTGAGAATCTTCAATCTGTTACCCCCGAGAAGGTTTACCTGGACAAAATCTATGCTGCAAAAGAACGAATACGGGAAGGGGATTTTTATGAAATTAACCTTTCTCACATCATCACCGGAACAGTAGAAGGGAGTGGTTTTGAGCTGTATGAACAAATGCGAAAAGCAGGCCCGGTACCATTCGGTGCATATATGAAGTGGGATGATTTTGAAATATGTAGCGCATCTCCCGAACGCTTTTTATGCCGTGATGCTGACAGGGTTTTTTCTCAGCCGATCAAAGGAACTGCTGCCCGCAATTATTCACCAGCAAAGGATCAGGAAATTGCGCGTCAGTTACAGTTATCAGAGAAAAACCGTGCCGAAAACCTGATGATAGTTGATCTTGTCAGACACGATTTGTCAAAAGTAGCTACACCGGGGTCCATAAAAGTTCCTGAATTGTTTCAGCTTCAAAGTTTTAAAACTGTCCATCAGCTCATATCCACAATAGAAGGCAGGGTAAAAGCTGAAACCGATTCTGTGGATGTTTTAAAATCCTGTTTTCCCATGGGCTCAATGACCGGTGCACCAAAAATCCGAGCGATGCAGGCGATTGAAGAATTTGAAGATTACAAGAGAGGAATCTATTCCGGCGCTATCGGTTATATCAAGCCGGATGGAGATTTTGATTTTAATGTGGTTATCCGAAGTGCAATTCTGAAAAACGGAAACCTGTATTATCCGGTGGGGGGTGCTATTACGAGCGATTCCGATCCCGTTGAAGAGCTGGAAGAAACTTACATCAAAACAAGAGCACTGACAATGATTCCGGATATGTATGAAGATTTGAAATGAACCTCGAATAAAATCGGTTACACTATAATAGATATTGAAAACAGCCGGATAACCGGCCGGCATCCGGAATAGGATCAGAAACCTCATATTAAGATTTAATCAACACGAAAGTCTGGTATATGTATGCAAAAGCAGGTAAAAACTCTTGGTGAACTAAAAAAAAGTGGCTGGAAATCCAGAACTGTAAAAGAAGAGATCCGACAGAACCTCATTGATAAAATGAAGAAGGGTGAGGATCTTTTCCCGGGAATCATCGGATATGAAAAAACTGTGATCCCTCAGCTTCAGCATGCACTATTAGCCAGGCATGACCTGATACTACTGGGATTAAGAGGCCAGGCAAAAACCAGGATTCTGAGAATGCTTGTACAATACCTGGATGAATATATTCCGGTTATCGAAGGATCTGAAATCAATGACGACCCGCTCCAGCCTGTTTCAAGATATGCGAAAGACCTGATTGAAGAGAGAGGGGATGATACACCTTTAAATTGGCTTCACCGGGATTACAGGTATGGTGAGAAACTGGCAACTCCGGATACGACGGTAGCCGATCTTATCGGTGATATAGACCCGATTAAAGCCGCTGCTCAAAAACTTGCTTTGGCTGATGAGAATGTTATCAATTACGGCCTTGTACCCAGGACAAACAGAGGTATTTTTGTAATAAACGAACTGCCGGACCTGCAGCCCCGAATTCAGGTTGCATTGTTGAATATTATGCAGGAGAGGGATATCCAGATTCGCGGGTTTAATATCCGGATACCACTTGATCTTTTTATGGCTTTTTCCGCAAATCCTGAAGATTATACCAATCGGGGGAATATTATCACACCGCTAAAAGACCGGATTGATACTCAAATCATTACACACTATCCGAAAGATATCGCCGCAGGAATGGCAATAACCCGGCAGGAAGCAGATTTTGACAGAAACGGCTCTATGGAAGTAAAAATTCATCCATTGTACCGGGAAATTATCGAACAGGTGGCATTTGATGCCAGGGAGAGTGAGTATGTTGATCAAAAAAGTGGAGTTTCAACGAGGATGACGATAACGGCGATGGAACAGGTATATTCAGCCGCTGAACGCCGTGCACTGATGAATAATGAAAACCTGGCAATCATCAGGGTCTCAGATCTATTTCATATGGTACCGGCATTGACAGGAAAAATGGAACTCGTCTATGAAGGTGAGCAGGAAGGAGCAATAAATGTTGCCAAACACATTATCGGAAAAGCAGTCAATAAAGTGTTTCGGCGGATATTCCCGGATCCGCAAAGAAAAAAAGAGGAAGAAAATCCATATTTCGAAATCATAAATTGGTTTAAAAATGGCAATGAGGTCATTCTGCCGGATACCATCAATGAAGATGACTACAGAAAATCACTTGGAAAAATTTCAGGATTGTCGAAAATTGTTAAAAAGCATACCGATACAAAAGGTGAGTTTACATATGTGTTGATGGACCTGGTACTTGAAGCACTTCATCAAAATTCAATGCTTGGTAAAGAAGATTTGGACCAGGAGAGAAGTTTCAGTGATATGCTCGGAAGTATGCTTGGCGGAATGGGAGACTTTGAAGATGATGATGACGATGATTTTGATGAATTCAGGGGGATGAACTGATTTGTTGGTTTGTAGTTGCGATGGCAGGCCGCTTCATTCACCTATGATTGCATTCTGTCAGAAATACTCTTATTTTAAAAGTCTTTGAAAAGTGCAAATTGAAAGGCAAAAGAACCATGAAGAAAGATATTCACCCGGATTACAAAGAAATTAAAGTAATAATGAGCGATGGTACGGAGTTTACAACCCGAAGTACCATAGACACTAAAGACGGGGTTTATAAAAGTGAGGTGGACTCAAAAAATCACCCTTTTTATAATGCCGATCAGTCGTTTAAGAAGAAAGCCGGCCAGATCGACAGATTCAACAAGAGGTACGGTAAGAAGTAAGGTAATTATTACATTATTATCAGACAGTTTTAAAGGGTGCAATGGCTTTGTCATTGCATCTTTTTTTTTATCCTGATTTGAATGAAATGAAATTAGAAATCTTTACTGTCGGCCCTTTTGCAGAAAATACCTATCTACTGTTAAACCGTGATGAAGCAATATTGATTGATCCCGGGTTTACGAACAGAAGTGAAATGGCTGCTATGGAAAAGGCACTTGGAAATTTCAAATTGATTGGTGTCTTGCTGACTCACGCACATGTCGATCATGTTTTGGGGTTAAACCAGGTACTGCAAAAATATGAAGTGCCGGTTTACCTGAATCATTCAGACCTGTATCTATGGAATAACTTTGAATCTCAATCAGCTATGTTTGGAATCCGGGCTGGTGGATTTAGTTTTATTCCTGAACATCTCGGGGAACAGGAGAGGTTTCAGATAGGCCTTTTTTCCATGGATGTGCTCTATACCCCGGGCCATTCACCTGATCACGTCTCACTATATTTTCCTGAGGATGGTTTTGTGATAGCCGGAGACGCATTATTCCGGGAGAACATCGGCCGCACCGATTTATATAAAGGGGATTTTGATGTGTTAAGCCGTTCGATCAGAGATAAGCTTTATCGTTTACCAGATGATACGAAAGTCTATCCGGGACACGGGCCATCAACGACGATCGGATATGAGAAAAAAAATAACGGGTTTGTTAAATCAGTTGAAGACTGAATGTTGTAAAATGCTTTTTCAAAGCAAAAGCTGAAGCAATCAATTTCTATTCACCACTTTTTTCCCTTGCACTTTCAATTTCTGCTTCCAGTCTCTCAATCTGCTTTTTATAAAATCCTTTTTTGTGAGTATGCAGATGCATTAATTTCTGATAGGTTTTAATAGCAGCTTCCATATTCCCCTGCTTCTCATGAATTTCTGCCAGTGTATCTGTAACGATATCATCGACTCTGGATGACTCCTCACTCAGGTCCGGCCCGTCTTCACTGTTGAGATCGAAGGTGATCCTTTTGGTTTCAATGGCTGACAGTTTTTCAATCAGCGAGTCAAGATCGGCTATCGGGTGTGCTTTCCCCTGATTATTTTCTGCCATATCAGGTTTAACAGCCTGTTTGACAGGTTTCCAGGCTTTAAATTTTTTTGGGTGCTGCATATAATAGTGAAGCAGATCCATGGCAGGGCTGCCGGGAGCATATATTTTTGCCTTCCATGCAGCTTTTACTGCATTTTCCGAATCACCGTTATAATGATAAAACCAGGAAAGTAAATAATATCCTACAGCATCAGCTCCCCGTTTTCTAACATGTGCTTCCAGCTTTTTAATAGTATTGTCAGGGTTCTCCTGGAAGTGTGCCAGATAGGACCTCAGAGATTGCGGTATATGAGCTGGATTTACTTTCATTTGGGGAGGCAAAATCTATCAGTGAATCCAATAAAAAACAAAAAGAATCTGTATTCATAGTGATATTTTTTTCACTGTGAACAAACAAGGGTTTTACCAGTTGCTTACGGCATCATTGAACATATTATTGGCAATTTGCTGTAGTGCCTGTTCCGCTGCTGCAACTTCACCTTCAACCGGGTTTGCAATCACATCGTATGTTCCTGAACCTGAAAAGTTTTTTTCCCATAACGGGCTGTCATCCCGGGCATACTTAAAGGAAGCCCTGACAGATATGGTGACCTGGTTCAGATTTGCACGTTCATCACCACCAACACTGAAAGGCCTGTTCTGGTACGATTGAATTGTTCCCTGGATGATAGCATCTGCCCCTTCTTCACTATTGGAGAGAGATAGTCTGCTCTGATTGACAAAACGGTTTATCAGGGATCGATTGAGGCGGTCATTTACATCACCCAGCCCGCCTCCTGAACGGTCGTCAAAGAAGGGGATATAAACTGTGTTGACATCAGATGGAATTGACGTACCTGTAAAACTATACTGAAAACATCCGGCGGTTAACAGTACTATAGCAATAAAAAGAAACATTTTGGATATGAAATTACGCCAGGTCATATTGATCCAGTTTCCTGTATAACGTTCGTTCACTGATTCCAAGTGTCTCGGAAGCTTTTCTTCTGTTTCCCTCAAACCGTTTGAGAGCCTGTTCAATCAGAAACTTTTCAGTTTCCTCAATAGAGGGAATCCTTTGATTTTCAAAAAACTGCTCAAAGTCATTTTTTGACCGGTTCTCCTCAAATTCCTCCTCGTTCTGCCTTCCGGCCGGTCGAAAATCGCCATACATCGTGCTGTTGACATCATTCGGGTCAATATTTCTCTGAATTGCAGGTGGAAGTGCCCTGATTTCTTTACTGGAAAAGGTGCTGTATAAAAATTTGGCCAGCATCTTCTTGAGATCTCCCATATCATTTTGAAGCTCCAGCAAGGCCCTGTAAATTAATTCCCTGTCAGCACCGTCACCGGAGGCGAAATCGCCTTCAGAATCATCTCCACGTGTACCGGAAACAACCGGGAGGTTATCTGTCAGGCCTTCACGCTGTCGTCCTTTCAGGTATTTTTGTAGGGTCTCCTTATCAACAAACTGAGATTTCTCCAGCACCACGAGCTGTTCGGCAACATTTCGAAGTTCCCGTATATTCCCCGGCCATCGATAAGAAACCAGAAGTTCTTCTGCGTCTTCGGAAAATCCGCGGAAAACGGAATCGTACTTGGCGGAGAATTCACTTACAAAACTTCTGAAAATAGGGATGATATCTTCCTTTCGGTCGCGCAGTGGTGGTAATTTGATTTTAACCGTATCGAGCCTGTAATAGAGATCTTCCCTAAAAGTGCCTTCTTCAACCAGTTTCCACAGGTCCTGGTTGGTTGCAGCAATGACACGAGCATCAGTTGTACTCATTTTACTGGAGCCGACCCGGAAAAATTCACCGGATTCAAGAACACGCAGTAATTTTACCTGAACATTTTTAGGGGTATCTCCGATTTCGTCAAGAAAGATTGTACCGTTATCAGCTTTTTCAAAATATCCTTTCCGGGCTTCATGTGCGCCGGTATAAGCTCCTTTTTCGTGGCCAAATAGTTCACTTTCTATAATCCCTTCAGGGATAGCTCCACAATTCACGATCACCAGGTCATGGTGCTTACGATCACTAAGTGCATGGATCGCCCGAGCCGTTACATCCTTTCCAACACCACTTTCACCCTGCATGAGTACTGTAATATCTGTTTTAGCTACCTGTACAATTTTATCGATGACCTGCCGGATCGCGGCGGATTCGCCAAGTATCCCAAATCGTTCCTGAAAAACTTCTCTATCCATAGTATTCTTTGAATGTCTGACAATATGACAATTTAACAAGTATTGGGGTGTAACTTCAATTTAATTGAATAATTCTTTTCTGGGGATTCAACACCGTTGCCGTTTTAAGACTTTACATATTTAAAAATTCTTCTTTGTTTTAAGGAAAACTATCAACGTTGATAAATTCAACCAAAGTATAGGTGGACACTACGAAGACGGAACTTAATAGCAAGTGCGAAGATCACTTCAGGAATATTTATAGCAGAAAAGATGTAACAGTATTTATTGAACGGCTTCAGGCACTGCTTGATAAATACGGATTAAGAGAACAGGAGTTCAAGCCTGTTGAAGAGAACTGGACTCACAAGGATCATATACTGATTACATACGCAGATATGATTTCTTGTGACATAGATGAGAGCAGATCCCCCCTCGCCAGACAGCATCAGTTTTTAAAAGAATATTTGAAGGATCAAATCTCTACGGTCCATATTTTACCATTTTTTCCAAGTTCATCAGACGATGGTTTCTCTGTGATCGATTATAGAAGAGTGCACGAGGAATATGGAAGCTGGGAAAACATTAAGAAGATGTCAGAAGATTTCCGTTTGATGGGTGATCTCGTCATCAATCATATTTCTCGTCATAGTAAATGGTTTCAATACTACCTGAGAGGGAAGGAGCCTTACAAGGATTATTTTATTGAAGTGGATCCCGACGCGGATTTGTCGGGTGTAACCAGGCCTCGCAGCTCACCTCTCCTGACACAAGTTGAAACTGCTGAAGGGAAAAAACTGATCTGGACCACTTTCAGTCACGATCAAAAGGATCTTAATTTTAAAAATCCGGAGGTGCTGTTTGAATTCCTGGATATCTTTTTCTTTTACGTCAGCAGGGGACTTGATGTGATAAGGATGGATGCGGTGGCATTTATCTGGAAAGAGATCGGTACCAATTGTATTCATCTGCCACAAACTCATGAGATTATTAAACTGTTTCGGACACTTGTAGATATTTATATGCCTGAGGTGACCTTAATTACGGAAACAAATGTACCTCACCAGGAAAATATCAGTTACTTCGGAGATGGAGATGAAGCACATATGGTATATCAGTTCAGTTTGCCGCCACTTCTGCTCCATGCGATCATGACGGAGAACGGCTCGTATCTGACCCAATGGGCATCATCATTAGAGGAGCTGCCGGAAGGATGTACCTATTTTAATTTTACTTCTTCGCATGATGGTATAGGAATGAGGCCACTGGAAGGCCTGATCCCGGAAGATGAATTTAATGAACTTGTAGAAGGTGTGCATGACCGGGGTGGGTTTGTTTCCTATAAAGAGAATCCGGATAAAAGCCTTAGCCCGTACGAACTTAACATCACTTATTTTGATGCATTTGCAACAAGAAACGGCACTGAGGAACTGCATGTAAGGCGATACCTCTGCTCTCAGGTCATTATGCTAAGCCTTCAGGGTGTGCCGGGGATCTATATCCATAATCTTACAGGTACTCAAAATAACGTAAAGGGAGTTTTAAAAACCGGCAGGTATCGTACGATAAACCGTAAAAAGTGGGAATATAATGAACTTCTGAATGAGCTTGAACGGAAAGATTCAGCTTCGTCATATATATTTAATAGGTTTCGTGAGTTATTGAATATCCGGCAACAGGAACCGGCATTTCACCCATTCGGAACCCAGCAGGTTTATAATGCGGGTTCAGATTATTTTATAATTGAAAGAGTCAGCCCTGATCTGG
>SLKH01000289.1 GCA_007134665.1 Balneolaceae bacterium | reverse complement strand
CCGATTGGCTGGCCGACAAAGTTTCTTGCGATGGTTGCTCCCCGTCCACTGATCGGGCCTGTAAAGAATTCCTGTTCTCCGTCAATTCTGAGAATCTCGTTTTTATAGTGTGTACCGTTAAAGTTTACACTCCAGCTCAATTCATCGCTGATAAAGCCGCGGTAACCGATTGAGAAATCAAATCCGCGGTTTCTCATCATACCAACGTTTTGAATTGGAGGCGCAGCCTGTCCTGCTGTCGCCGGAAGCGGTGGGTCAAATAACAGGTTGTCCACTTCACGCTGAAAGACATCGAATACAAGGTTAAACCGGCCTTCATAGAGTTCAAGGTCAAATCCGAGGTTATATGATTCATTTTCTTCCCACTTCAGGTTCGGATTACCAAGTGATGTAGCCCTGTAACCTGCCCTGATATTGCTGCCGGACCCGGTAATATCATAGAATGTTTGTCCGGTTGTGCCACCAAACTGATCAAAAAGACGGCCGGTAGGTATCGCCTGGTTACCTGTAATACCCCATCCTGCACGAATCATCAGGTTGGAAATAAAACCGGCATCATCCATAAAGGCTTCTTCACTGACCCTCCATCCCAAACTTGCAGCAGGGAATGTACCCCATCGGTTATCCGGGCCGAGTCTTGACGAACCGTCTCTTCTCAGTGTCAGGCTCAGGTGGTATCGGTCATCAAAATGATAATCCACTTTACCGAAGAAAGAAAGAAGTGTACTCTCTCCGCCACCGGTATTGACATTTTTGGTTTCCGGGTCACCAAGAGCATCCTGGATATATCTCGAATTTAGTTCAGAAGAGATATAGTCGCTCATAGATGCCGATATCCATCGGTTATTTGCAATATTCACTTCCTGGCCAACCAGGACATTCACATTGTGATAACCGGCAAATGTATCAATATAATTGGCTGTATTACTCCATGTCCATTCCCGGAACTCGCTCCTGCCTTCAGAAAATCCACTAATGAAATTAGGTTCTGAGTTTTCAGGAGTAGGGAATGCAAAGCCTGTCCAGCTGTTATTGCCGAGGTTAAATCCAAATCGGGAAGTAACCAATAATTGATTCTCCAACAGGTTTGCCCTTGCAAACGCATTACCCATGATCCGGTTGTTCGCGCTTACATCATCTTTATTCGCCCAGGCATATTTAAGGGGATTTGTATTGTTTCCAAGGCCAACGGCTTTTCCGGAAGAAAAATTTCCGCCAACATCATAAACGGATACAACAGGCTGAGATAAAATATTTTTACCGACGATGGTATTTTCTGCACCTCCTCCAAGGTCAAGCCCACCAAAGTTTTGATCTCTTGCAATGGTAATATTCTCACCAAGTGTAAACCGGCCAACATCAAATTCGGTGTTAACCCTGATTGTTCCTCTCTGGAACCGGTTATAAGCTGCTGTTCCTTCCTGGTCAAAATAGTTGAAAGAAACATTGTACCGGTGGGTGTCACCACCTCCGGAAACACCAACGTTCATATCTGAAACAATACCGGTTCCGAATACAGCATCCCACCAGTCCGTTCCCCTGCTTGCCGGCATGAACTGCTGGTTAATATTATTTGGGTCGCCATAGAGATAGTCGGCTTCCGTAAATCCAAATTGAGCAAGATCCATAGTTTGGTTGGTACCGTCATTTGGCCAGATGTAATTGGGAACTGACGGGTTATTCGGATCACCATAAATATTCGTAGGAGTACTTACACCTGCATTCCGGTGGCTTCGATGCATAATTTCATGATATTCGAGTGCATCAAGTATCAGAAAGTCATTGTATCCTCCAACCGGTGACGCTACCCCGGTTCTTAAATCAACTGTAACCTGGGCTGCGCCTCTTTGTCCCTTGTTCGTTTCAATAATGATAACACCATTGTTTGCACGTGAACCATAGATTGAAGCTGCAGATGCATCTTTCAGTACCTGGATGGATTCAATATCATTCGGGTTCAGCCAGTTTGCAAAATCATCCTGAACGGGAGTTCCATCTATAATATAGAGCGGGTCGTTATTCTGAAATGAACTGATTCCCCTGATCCGGACTGTACTTCTTGCCCCGGGAGAACCACTGGTTTGAACTGTAACACCTGCTACGGCACCATCAAGCCTCTGAAGAACACTCGATGAAGTCCTTCTGTTTACACTCTCCAGGTTTGCCGTTGAAATAGAGCCGGTAATATCTGCCCGGCGCTGGGCGGTATAACCGGTTACGATGAGTTCATCCAGCTCTGCAACACTTTCAGTGAGGACTACATCGATGGTTGTTCTTCCCTGAACATTTTCCTCGACTGAAATAAATCCGATGAAAGAGAACACAAGTGTTGCATTTGATGGAGCCGATAAGGAATAATTACCATCAATATCGGTTGTCGTTCCTCTGTCTGTTCCCTGTATCATAATTGTTACACCCGGCAGAGGGTCTCCATCCATTGATGTAACTGTTCCTGAGATGCTGATATCCTGCGCAATAGCAGTACTGCATATAAACAATGCAAGCATAAAACTGATCCCCACTTTATAAAAGTGATGATACAACTTTCCACCTGCATGTAGATTTCGTACCAATCTATCCATGATTCACCTATCTTAATTTAAATTAAAGGTCTGTTAAAGCAGCTTTTCACAGAGAAGAAATGGAGTAAATCACACCAATTTTTATGATCCCTGTACTTTAACTGGCGAAAAAGTATTCTACACTATAAAACTCAAAATCAGAAAGGCTGATCTACGAAATTAAATTTTCAAGTAATCCCAATGAAATCAGGCAAACCTTTGCACTACCTGACATTTTCCAAGGGAAATAGACTTGCTCACATCAATCCCGTTAATCGCCATACGCATAAATCCTGAATCTATCATGTTTCAAAATACTTTTTAGCGTCTCCGAAATAAAAGAAAATTTTACAGAAAAAAACAAATATTCTTTTTTTGTAAATAAATTTCTTAGATGAATGAATTCATTCAATAGCTTGTAAAACATTCTGATACAACTATCTATCCATTTTCAAATATTCCTTTTGAATGCAAAAAAATAATTTACTTAACATGATAGATATATTTAGATCTTTTTATCTGATTTAAGGGTGTTGATATCCATATAGATAGATCTATACAGGTTGACTCTTAACCTGAAGAGTTGTAAAATTAATTATATAAAGTAAATTTATACACAAAAAGGAATTAATATAATTTATTAAATATTTTTATTTGCATTATTTTATAATAATTAAATACATATCAGTAGCCTGTATTAGTCTCTTTTTATTTTCACTTACAGGCTGCACAAAGTATGATACTTACGAACTCGAGTGGCATGAATCTGAGGGATATCGCTGGGCTGAACTGCCGGTAAAACGAACAGGATTACCCGGATTCGAAATCATTGGACCTGCACATACCGGTATTACAATTTCAAATAATATCCCCGCAACAGAAATTGACAATAACAGAATACTCTTAAATGGATCAGGAGTTGCCGCCGGAGATATTAATGGAAATGGTCTGCCTGATTTGTATTTCACCAGCCTGTATGGAGAAAATAAACTATATGAGAACCTCGGAGGTTTCAGGTTCAGGGATATCACTGACCAGGCTGGTGTAGCTCACCCGGAACATCTTTCAACCGGAACAGTATTTGCCGATATAAATGGAAACGGCCATCTCGATCTGCTGATTACTACCCTGGATTCTGAAAATGTACTTTACCTAAATGACGGAACCGGCAGATTCGAACTGCAGGTTAATAGCGGGTTGGGTGCTTCAAACGGAGCCATGACCATGGCACTGGCTGATATAAACGGAAGTGGGTACCCGGATTTATATATCGTTAATTATAAAAGAAGGACTGCAAGGGACCTTTTCCCTTTTACTGAATTATCCACAGAGAATATGGTTGCCGATAACAGCCTTATACCTCCCTTTGACGAAT
>SLKH01000130.1 GCA_007134665.1 Balneolaceae bacterium | reverse complement strand
GGTGGAAATCATGATGCAGGACACCCCTCACGTTGTAACGCTGAATGAATAGATATTGCTGGCATTGCAGAACACCCCTCAGAGCCAAATGCTGAACGCAATTGGCTCATCTCCCCTCGAGGGGAGATGATTGTGACGCGTTCAGCGTTACAAGCTGAGGAGTGTCCTGTACATGTGGCCCGATTTACTCCAGGACCAGGTAGCCCTAAAACCCAAAACTTGTAAAACCCTCTCACCATTACTATACTTTTTTTTTGTGCAGGTTGTTCTTAAACTGTCTTCATTCGATCGCACCTAAATAATATTTATGGGTATTCTTGAAAAGTTTGGACTTGCTCCGAAAAAAAAGGAAGGTGTTCCCAATATTGGGGAAAAGAAAAAGAAAGAGCAGGAAGACGCTGCCAAAAAGAAAAAAATCTATCTTCGCTGGATCATCTTCCTCGGTTTCCTTGCTATTATCATTTATGCACTGCCTCAAACAAGCTTCAGACAAGTCTCCAGCTATACTGTAGGCGAACCGTGGCGCGCAGATGATTTAACTGCCCCGTTTACATTTGCATTGCAAAAAAGTGAAGCTGAACTCGAAGATGAACGCGACCTGGTGCGCGAATCAACACCTGCAATTTTTCATCTCGATGAAAATGCCATACCTGAAGTGGAAAACCGGGGCGATTCCCTGTACAGAGCCATTCAACCGGTTCTTGACAGTTATGTGCAATGGGAACGTGCAAAACAGAACCCGGAAATTTCTGCTGAAAATGACAGCATCAGGTTTGCAGAAGAACTGGAGGATTCAGGTATCGATTTTGATGATGATATTTGGGATACTCTTCTTGAAAACTATGCTGATGTACAGATAAACAACAGGCCAGCCTGGGAATACATCGGGAATCGTATCCGGTCTGACCTAAACCAGGTAAATACCAGAATTTTGAATAACGGCCTGATCAATGTCAGTAAAGACGATATTACAAGCAGTGATATTGCACTGCGAAACCTGAGTGAACGAACTGAACGCACAGTAAATCTTGCAAACGTTCGTGACCTGCAGGAAGCAAGAGACTTTGCCAGAGATTATTTCTCCGGTCAATATGATGAAGAGTTCGTTCCTGTAGCCCTGGAATTTTTCGATAATGTAATTATTCCCAACTGGATGTTCAGTTCAAGTGACACCCAGGCGCGACTTGATGAAGCACTTGCAGATATTTCAACTACCAAGGGTGCAGTCGTACAAGGTGAAGTTATCATCCGAAGAGGTGATATCGTAACAGACGAACGGGCGAATGTGCTGCGCAGCCTTGCAGAAGCAAGGGCAGATACTGCCTCAGAACTCGAACGATGGTCACGCTTCAGCGGTGAAGTCCTGATTTTAACGATTACCAGTCTTTTTTTCCTGTTCTATCTATATCTCTACAGGAAAAAAATCTATGAAAACCAATCGATGTTTCTGCTGGTATTTCTTGTTTTGGGCATCGTGATTCTTGCCAGTGGGATCATCTACGATTTTGATAATCTCTCAGCATATGTCATTCCGATTGCCGTTGCCCCGCTGATTATGACAATCATCTTTGACTCGCGGGTTGGTATTCTTGCAGCTGTAACCCTGGCAATCATTACTGCTATATTCCACGATAACAATTTCGAGTATCTCATTGCAACGATCCTCGCATGCAGTTTTGGTGTATTTTCAGTCAGGGATATTAACAAACGTACACAATTCTTCGTAACTACTCCCCTTGTTGTATTTCTCGGATACCTGCTGGTAATTACCGGGTTTTCACTGACACGGTACACAGGCTGGGATATCTTCTTCGATAATCTCATTTTTATCGCAATCAACAGTGTTTTCATCTTATTCACTTACCCGTTAATTCTGATTTTCGAGAAAGCTTTTAATATCACTACTGATTTCACTCTTCTTGAACTTGCTGATACCAATCTGCCACTTTTAAAAGACCTGATGAATAAAGCGCCGGGAACATTTCATCACAGTTTACAGGTAGCAAATATGGCTGAATCAGCAGCCTCTGCCATCGGTGCGAATGCATTATTATGCCGTGTTGGAGCATTTTACCATGATATTGGAAAAATGAATAAACCCGGTTATTTCATCGAAAATCAAACCGGCCATAACGAACATGATAAATTGAAACCCAGAATGAGTGCCCTGGTCATCAAAGCTCATGTAAGTGACGGAGTAAAAATGGCTGAAGAACATGATTTACCCATAGCAATTATCGACTTTATCCGGACCCATCATGGCACATCACTTATCCGCTATTTTTATAGCAGGGCTCAGAAAAATGCCGAAAGTGAATCTGAAATCAGAGAAGAAGATTTTCGATATGACGGGCCGATTCCGGCTACCAGGGAAACTGGAATCCTGCTACTTGCAGATGGTATTGAAGCCGCCTCAAGATCCATGAAGGATCCCACATACAACAAACTGGAAAACCTGATCAATCGAATGGTTGACGACCATGTACACGACGGGCAGTTAAACCATTGTCCTCTTACATTTGATCAATTGGATACCATAAAAAAAACTTTTCTGAATATTCTGGTCGGTGTTTATCACAGTCGTGTTGAATATCCAGAAGATGAAAAAGAAAAGGATAGGAAAAGTGAAAAAACCGATTCAGAGCCTGCAAACCGAACAGGTGATTCTAATCAGAATGTTCAGTCTGAAAATGATGAAAAAACGGCTTCACAGGAACTGGAACAACAGGATAAACCCGACCATCCGCATTGAAGGTATTTGAGTCTGAATTAAGACGATATTTACAGTTCATCAAACTTGAAAAGGGACTGGCTGAAAACTCCGTCAACTCTTATGAAAATGATCTCAATAGATACCTGAAATTTATCTCTGAAGAGATCAGGGTTAACGACCTGTCCGGGATCACACTGACTCATATTGAACAGTATCTCGATGTCCTGACTGAACTCGGGCTGACTGTCAGTTCAATCGCCCGCAACATATCGAGTATCCGCAGTTTTCATGAATTTTTAATTGTTGAAGGGTTTTCTGAAGCCAACCCGGCAGAGTTAATGGAACTCCCAAAAAAAGCAAAGAAGTTGCCCGAAATTCTTGATCCGGAAGAAGTAGGCCGGATATTAGACGCCCCCGATCGTGAAAAAAATGCCGGAATCAGGGATGCTGCGATCATCGAATGCCTCTATGCCACCGGAATGAGAGTCAGTGAGCTTGTTGATCTGCAAACGGATCGTCTGTTTTTTGAAATCGGTTTTATCAGGGTGATTGGCAAAGGAAACAAGGAGCGCCTTGTTCCCGTCGGAGAGATTGCCCAGCAATCTATTGAACACTACCTGGAAGTGGCGCGTCCGCATTTTCTGAACCAGGATAATCCTGAAAAAGCAAAAAACAAGCTCTTTCTGAACCAGCGAGGAGGGCCACTGACAAGGATGAGTATCTGGAATATTGTAAACAGGTATGCAGATGAAGCCGGGATCAAAAAAAATGTTTACCCCCATATCTTCAGGCATTCCTTTGCCACACATCTGCTTGAAGGGGGTGCCGATCTCAGGGCTGTACAGGAAATGCTGGGACATGTATCCATCATCACAACTGAAATCTACACACATGTAGACCGGTCGCTTCTTCACCAGGTTCACAAACAGTTTCACCCGAGGGCTTAATAACATCCCGGATTTAAAGCAAGATTGGCGTTCATTTGTGAATAGCACATATTGATTTCACTCAAAGCTCGTTATATAATATAATTTTACAATCATCGCACAATACGGCATCCGAATAATACTCCAACTATGATTTTAGATAACAGTATCAGGTACATTTGTTCATTTGCTCTCCTCTCTCTGCTGATTACTCTTACAGTAACCGATTCCGCCATCTCACAAACCGGCTGGGCTGAACCCTATTCCCATGCTGTTGTTGTTACAGCAGAGGAACACGC
>SLKH01000355.1 GCA_007134665.1 Balneolaceae bacterium | reverse complement strand
AGTATTGCCGTGGATTACGCCCCCACGGTTCGCAGTGTTGCTATTTGTCCCGGCGGGGTGGATACGCCCCTTAACAGGGAGGCATTTCAACAATCACCGGATCCCGAACAGGTTCGCCAGGAAACGGTGGATCTGCACCTGGTGGGCCGAATGGCCGGTCAAAATGAAATCGGTGAACTTGCCGCATTTGTTTGCAGTGAAAAAGGATCGTTTATAAACGGACAGCCGCTTCGAATCGACGGCGGGCTGGGAATTCAGGTAGCCGGAAGCAAAAAATAACTTAGATCATGTCAGTAAAAATCATTGAAGCAGGACTTGAATATCAAATCGATGCCCATCTTGGAGAAGGTCCGGTATGGGATGAGAAAAAGGAGAAACTCTATTGGGTGGATATTTTATCCGGCTTGTTTAATGAGTATGATCCAAATAAGAAAACCAATAAAAGCTATGAAATCGGAGAACATATTGGTGCCGCAGTTCCGAGAGAAAAAGGTGGATTTATCCTGGCTAAGAAATCCGGTTTTGCAACTTTCGATCCTGACAGCGGGAAGGTAACTCCGATCATTGACCCGGAAAAAGATAAACCGGGAAATCGATTTAATGATGGTAAATGTGATCCGTCAGGCCGTTTTTGGGCGGGTACCATGGCTTATGATTTGACGAAAGGAGCCGGAAACCTCTATTGTATGTCTGAAGGATTTAAACTTGAACAAAAACTGGATGGCATAACGATTTCAAACGGACTTGCCTGGAATAAAGCTGCAGACCGGTTCTATCATATCGATTCTCCAACCGGAAACATTTATGCCTATCAATATGAAAATAAGACCGGTAAATTATCCGGCAGGCAAATCATCAGGCATATCAGTGATGATATTGGATTTCCTGATGGTATGACTATTGACAGGGAAGATAAATTATGGGTAGCTATTTATGGCGGTGGCCGGGTCCTTAGAATTGATCCTGAAAGCGGTAAGACGCTGCTGGAAATACAGTTACCGGTACCCAAAATCACCTCTTGCACGTTTGGAGGGCCTGATTTAAACGAACTCTATATTACAACATGCAGAGAATATATGTCAGAGGAAGATATTCAGCAAGCTCCTCTCTCAGGGTCACTTTTTAAGGTGAAACTTCCTTTTAATGGATGGCCGGTTAATCGATTTTTAGATTGATTCTGCTCATAAGCTTCCCTATATACGTACAGCACTGCAGAGAAGAAATTCAGGCATCATTTTAATGGTTAGTAAAATTGAACTAAAAGTATAATTAGTTACCTTCCTGTGTAAGCTAGGTGCGTATAAAAAACAGAAATTTAATTTAGAATTGAATTTTTAGAAATATGGGTTCAGAAAAGAAACTGAGAAGCAGGGATTGGTTTGGGAAAACCGGAAAGGATGGATTTATTTACAGAAGCTGGATGAAAAACCAGGGATTCCCGTCAGATGAATTTGAAGGCAAACCGGTCATCGGCATATGTAACACCTGGTCGGAACTTACACCCTGTAATGCCCATTTAAGAGAACTTGCAGAAGCGGTAAAACGGGGAGTATGGGAAGCTGGTGGCTTTCCACTTGAATTTCCAGTCATGTCACTTGGAGAAACCATCATCCGTCCAACAGCTATGCTTTATCGAAACCTGGCAAGTATGGACGTGGAGGAATCGATCCGGGCAAATCCGGTTGATGCAGTGGTTCTTCTATGCGGATGTGATAAAACAACACCTTCACTGGTCATGGGGGCCTGTAGTGTAGATATACCCACAATAGTTGTTTCAGGCGGACCAATGCTGACAGGTAATTTTAAAGGAAAAAAGATTGCCACGTCCGATATCTGGCGTTTTGCTGAAGATCATAAGGTGGGTGATATCAGTGATGAGGAATTTAAAATGGCAGAAGCTGCTATGTGCCGGAGTCAGGGACATTGTGCGGTGATGGGGACAGCATCGACCATGGCATCGATGGTTGAATCGCTGGGATTGACACTACCCGGAAATGCAGCGATACCGGCATCAGACTCCAGAAGAAAAGTGCTGGCTCATCTGTCAGGCCGGCGGATCGTTGACATGGTGGATGAAGAAATTACACCCTCGAAAGTATTAACCCGGAAAGCATTTTTAAATGCCATTAAAGTCAATGCCGCAGTGGGCGGGTCAACCAATTTTATTATTCATCTGATGGCGATTGCCAGAAGAATTGAAGCTGAATTGGAGCTGGATGATTTTGATAAACACGGCAGTGGTATACCATTACTGGTAAACCTCCAGCCATCTGGCGATCACTTTATGGAAGATTTCTACTACGCAGGCGGATTACCCGTTGTGATCAGGGAGTTGAAGGATCACCTTCACTCTGATGTGTTAACAGTAAACGGTAACAGCCTGGTTGAGAATAACAAAGATGCCGAATGTTATGACAGAGATGTTATTGCAACGGTAGAAAAACCATTTCAGGAAAACAGCGGTACCACCGTTGTCAGGGGCAATCTCTGTCCGGATGGAGCTGTAATTAAAACTTCGGCTGCTTCCAAACATCTGCTTAAACACAGAGGTAAAGCAGTGGTCTTCGAAAGTATTGAAGATTACAAGGCACGAATTGATGATCCGGATTTGGACGTGGATGAAACATCGATTATGGTCTTGAAATATGTCGGCCCGAAAGGATATCCCGGAATGCCTGAAGTCGGGAATATGGGCCTGCCGAAAAAGCTGCTTGAAAAGGGAGTGAAGGATATTGTGCGAATTTCTGATGGAAGAATGAGCGGTACGGCGTATGGGACAGCATTTTTACATGTATCTCCCGAGTCGTATGCTGGAGGAGTCCTCGCACTCGTTGAAAATGGAGATATCATTGAAGTGGATGTAGAGAACCGGCGTTTACATCTTGATGTACCTGATGAAGAATTGAAAAGGCGAAAGGAAAACTGGACACCCCCGCCGCATGAAGAATATCACCGCGGATATGTGAGTTTATACATTGAACATGTTGAACAGGCACATCTTGGTGCCGACCTCGATTTTCTCAGCGGGAAGTCCGGAAGTATCGTCAAACGTGAATCTCATTAAATAAATTCTACGAATGCCCGTTTAAGAATTGATCCGGATTAGGCGGGTAAGATTTGTACATAAAACTACGTATCATTTAACAATAACATATAATTGACCATTATGATGAAATATATAAGCGGTGTGGCTGCCTTTATATTATTGCTTGCATTAGCTTTTAGCGTAAGTGCCAGTTCAAACCCTGGAGAGTATGAAACCACCACAGTTAACAATCAAACCGAACATCGGATACTCATTTTTTCAAAAACTGATGGTTGGAGACATGATTCGATTGAAAAAGGACGGGATGCACTGATTAGCTGGGCAGAAGAGCATGGAGTCCATGCAGATGCAACGGAAGATGCAAGTGAATTTACTACGGCAAATCTGTCCCGATACCAGGCAATAGTTTTTTTGAATACAACGGAGAATGTATTTAATGACATTCAGCGGGACGCTTTCAGAACATATATTCAAAATGGCGGAGGTTTTGCAGGTGTCCATTCAGCCACCGATACCGAATATGAATGGCCCTGGTATAATCAATTGGTAGGAGCATACTTTAACGGGCATCCCCGTGTTCAAACTGCAACATTGCATGTACTCGACCAAAATCACCCATCAACTGATATGCTGCCTGAAGAGTTTGAAAAGCGCGATGAATGGTATAACTTCAGGGATTTTAATGAAGATGTAAACGTACTGATTTCTCTTGATCCGCAAAGCTTTGAAGGCAGTGACCACCCTGACTTTCACCCGATTGCCTGGTACCATAACTTTGATGGCGGACGCGCATTTTATACCGGTATGGGACATACAGAAGAATCATATTCTGAAGAGTATTTTATGAATCATCTGTGGGGAGGAATTGAATATGCTATGGGTATAGCAGAATAAGATACCCGGAGAAAACCTGTT
>SLKH01000193.1 GCA_007134665.1 Balneolaceae bacterium | reverse complement strand
GAGCGGGAAACCGGATTCGAACCGGCGACCCTCACCTTGGCAAGGTGATGCTCTACCACTGAGCTATTCCCGCAATAATCAAAGACCTAAATATACGGGCTTTTATAGGTTGAGGTCAATATTAAATGTAAAAAACTTGAAAAATTGCATGGAATTCAATTGCGATAAAGCAAAATTGCTTGCATAGTGACTGGAAACTATTATTTTCCTGCCGTTACTGGATAATGACTACTTAACCAATGGGCAATACCGTGAGTGAGAAGAAAGAAGATATGAGCATGGAGTCCGGAAACGGGGAAAATGGTAATAAAGAAGATTCAGCTAAACCTAAAAGAAGCTTTTTTGATTGGTTTCTGGATGTAGTCGAACGGGGTGGAAATAAATTACCGGATCCGGTAACTGTTTTTGCAATTATTATTGGCCTGGTTATGATCATCTCACTGATCAGCTATTTGCTGGGTGTGAGTGTGGTACATCCTAATACAGGAGAAGAAATCCGGGCAGTTAACCTGTTCAGCGGTGAAAATATTCAGCGGATGTTCAGCGAAATGCCGCAAACATTTGCAGAATTTCCACCGCTTGGGCTTGTGCTTGTAGTTATGCTTGGGATTGGTGTTGCCGACAGAACCGGACTGGTCACTACTTCACTGAAGCGATTCGTGGAAGGTACTCCGGGTTCTCTTATTACAGCCGCAATCGTGTTTGCGGGTATCATGAGCAGCCTGGCTGCTGATGCAGGTTACGTAGTTCTGATTCCACTTGGTGCGGTGATCTTTTATGGTATAGGAAGGCATCCTCTTGCCGGGCTTGCAGCTGCTTTTGCCGGTGTATCAGCCGGTTTCAGCGCAAACCTGGTGCTGACAAGCCTTGACCCTCTTCTTGTCGGGTTTACCGGCCCTGCCGCAAATATCGTGGACCCCGATTACTATGTGAATGTTGCAGCAAACTGGTATATCATGATTGCCCTCGTACCGGTATTTGTGATTGCAGGATGGTATGTGACTGAAAAAATTATTGAACCGCGCCTGGGTAAATATGAAGGAACTCCGGAAGGCCTTGAAGAAGAAGATGAGAACTCTAAAATTACACCATTGGTCAGAAAAGGCCATCGCTGGGCGGGGCTTGTTCTGCTTCTATCTTTGATTGCTACAGCAATGCTTGTTATACCGGAAAATGCACCACTGCGGGGTGAAGAGGGGGAATTGGTACCATTTTATCAAAGCCTGGTAGCGATTATCTTTTTTATATTCCTGTTACCGGGTATTACTTACGGAATTGTTACCAAACAGATCAAGAGTGATAAAGATGTGGCAAAAATGACTGCAGAATCGATGGCGAGTATGGGGGCATACATCGTACTGGCATTTGTCGCAGCTCATCTGATCGCATTTTTTAACTGGTCAAACCTGGGATTGATCATTGCGGTGACAGGGGCGGAATTGCTGCAAGGAATCGGCTTTGGCGGAGTTCCGTTGATCGTTGCTTTTATATTCGTGTCGGCCTTTATCAATCTCTTCATTGGCAGTGCCTCAGCTAAGTGGGCGATTATGGCCCCGGTATTTGTTCCCATGCTAATGCTTATGGGATATTCACCTGAACTTACCCAGGCTGCATACAGGATAGGTGATTCTTTCACCAATATTTTAACTCCTCTGCTTCCATATTTTCCACTCGTGATTATCTTCGCTCAAAAGTACCAAAAAGACATTGGCCTTGGTACACTGATTTCATTGATGGTGCCATTTTCGATAGCGTTTGGAATATTCAGTACGCTCGTGCTGGTCGTCTGGATTCTGTTCGGAATACCCCTCGGGCCAGATTCACCGCTGATCTACAGCTTGCAGTGAAAAACAGATTATCCAAAAATGGTCTATCGACTTTTTGGTGATTATTTTTTACTTCTGACTTTCAGCTCCTGAATCACCCTGTCGAGCGGTATATCCTTCTCGGCAAGCAGTACTAACAGGTGATAAATAAGATCAGCCGACTCATAGACAATCTCTTCCTGTTTTTTGTTTTTTGAGGCGATAACAAGTTCCACTGCCTCTTCTCCAAGTTTTTGGGATATCTTGTCGATCCCCTTCTTAAAAAGTTTTGTTGTATATGATCCTTTTGGAAGTTCATTTTTTCTGCTGATCAAAAGTTCTTCAAGGTCGTAGAGAAAAAGTAGATCCTGGGTGAGATTATCGGCCATTGTTAAAGAATTTGCTATAAAAGGAGTAAATAGTTTTTGATTGAAAATGTTGAATAAATGTTCACTAAAGTAATGACTGCTCAAAGTTGCAACTTTTATTTTTGCAATCCAATAGCGGATCAGGTTTCAAACCCGGGAAGATGTAACAACGACATTGAAACAGTTGAGGTTTCTTATTTTAAATAATGCTCATAAGTTTTGTGTTTCAATGTCGTACGGGTGGTATTATCAGATTCAGACTTCCCTGCTGGGTACTGGTTCACTTGTCTTTTCAAGCAGTCCGAGGGGAAGGAATTTTTTGAATTCGCCCCGAACAGCCTCCCAATCGTTGAGAATGTAATTAGCCTTTGCCGATCCGGTTTCTTCAAAATAGTCGGTCAGTAGCCCTTTCAGATAATCGTAATCTTCGAAAGTCATGGGATCTTCTCCGATATATTCACTGTTGATCGTCGTTCCGGGATCACCGAGAATAAACAACTGGCCACCAGTCATACCAGCCCCGACATTATGTGAGGTATTACCTAAAATCACAACCGTTCCGTTGGTCATATATTCACATGCATGGAGCCCGGTTCCCTCGACGACAGCAGTTGCACCACTGTTACGTACTGCAAACCGGTCGCCGGCCTGCCCGTGAATATAGACAGTCCCTCCGGTAGCACCATACAGAGCACAGTTTCCGATAATTGCACTGTCAAACGCATTGTAGGCAGCCTGTTCCGGCAATGTGATAACGGTTTTACCACCCGACATTCCTTTACAAACCGAGTCGTTGGCATCACCATATAATTTAACATTTATGCCTTCAGTCTGGAATACACAGAAACCTTGCCCCGCACTTCCCCGGAATGTGAAATTCAAGGTGGAAGTAAAAGGTTGAATAAATTCAGTATTCGATTGAATACTTTTCAGCCTGACTATATTTGCCTCTTTTGCAAGCCTTCCGGCAACGGTGGCAAGCACAGCTCTGTCAGTGTTTCCAATCCTGTATTCTCCTGCAAAGTCTTCATTGTTTTGTATTGACCGTTCTGTATCATCAAGAATTTTCTTATTGAGATCACCAACTTCTTCGGTAAACAGGCTTGGCTGAGAATAAACGGTATGAACAGGAGCATCCAGAAAATAGCTCAGGTCGAGATTCTTCTGTTCAATCAGATCTCTGTGCCGGGGATCAATTTCAAGAAGGTCGTAACGCCCGAAAATATCTTTCAGGCTGGAGAAACCCATTTGAGACAGATGCCAGCGAATATCTTCGGCAAGGTATTTCATCATTCGGACGACATGATCTTTGTCTCCTTTGTACTTGGCCTTGAATTTAGGATCGTGAGTTGCAATACCCGTTGGGCATGTATTCTTTTCACAGATCCTCGCCATCACACAACCTTCGGCAATGAGTAACAGTTTTCCGAAGTCATATTCTTCAGCTCCCAGTATCGCTGCCATGATAATGTCCTTTCCGGTAGACAGGCCGCCATCGGTTCTCAGTTTTACATTTTTTCTAAGGCCATTTTCAATAAGGGCCTGATGAACTTCTACGAGTCCAAGTTCCCAGGGCAAACCGGCGTGTTTCATCGAACTTAAGGATGCGGCTCCGGTGCCACCTTCACCACCGGATACGTGAATAACATCTGCACCGGCTTTTGCCACTCCCACTGCGATCGTTCCAATATTGTAACCCGATACAAGTTTTACATTTACCAGTTTGCCGGGATGAACCTGTTTGAGTTCATAAATCAGTTCTTTCAGGTCTTCTATACTGTAAATATCGTGAAGAGGCGG
>SLKH01000353.1 GCA_007134665.1 Balneolaceae bacterium | reverse complement strand
TCTGACCAGGTAACTTTCTCTCCAATATATTCTGCTAAAGACGGACGCTCTCCCCCGTCAATGGGTTAATTAACAGATTGAACACTGCCACGTACTCCGAATGCAGTTTTCTCATTTTTTCATAGATGTACAGGTTTAAAATAATTACCTGTCATAACATAATTTATCCTTAATTTATTAATTAACAGCAGGTTATAGACATGAAACAGTTATTCACAAAAAAATTATTCGCTACGATACTCTCAGCCATCACAATCGCTGTACTCATAACCGCATGCGATACAACAGACTCCAACGATCATGACCATGATGATCACGCTGATGCATTTGGATACATACTTGAGTTAAATAATGCTGAGATTCTCAGGTTTGAAAACAACCAGTATGAATGGAATCCAACGGGTACATGGGATGACTATTTCAGGGAGATGGATGATGAAATGTACTTTACTCTATCACCGGATGTTATTGATGATATGACCCGGGGCATGACACCCACAATTACCGTCCGTTGGCTCGACCAGGATGGTGACATATTCAATCTTCCGGAAGAGGCTGATGGAGGGGATTACAGGCTCGACTGGGACTGGGAAAAACCGAATACTCTTACAGAGGAGTGCTCGGATGAGGCAAGGGAAAATCCGGAAGACCTCGACCTGATCAGGCCGGCTAACCTGGAACAGCACGGTTCCGACGGATCATGGGGATTTCATTTCCGGGCAGATCACGCCGGGCAGGATCGAATCCGATTTAAAGTGTTACATGATGATCATGCAGATTTTGTTTCCGGCTGGTTTACCGTTGTTGTTGCTCATGATGAACACGAACTGATTGATGAGAATGGCATTTATATGCATGACCGGGACAAGTGCCGGGTCAGGTAATATCGATCCATTGGTAAATAATGCCTTTACCAGGTTTTTTAATCTCAGGCCTGAGTATTAAAAGCACTAACTTTAGATCGTGAGTTTGAAAAAATAAGAAGTGAACTTTTCAAACTCATGATCTCTAACAAATTGATTTCCGGGTTCATGTGATGTTAACTGCCATATTCAATACATTTTCTGCTTTACTGACGATTTTTCTGTTTACTACAGCAATCGCTGAAGCAAATGAATCTCCGGAATTAACGGGCACTATTGAAGGTGTAGTGCTCGATTTTGATACAAGGGAACCTGTCTCATTTGCCTACCTCCATCTTGAAGAGATCAACAGAACCACAACAACCGACAGGAACGGTTATTTCCGGCTTCGTAATGTCCCAGCCGGAAACTATACCCTGATCATTCACAGGATTGGATATATGAGTCTGAATCAGGTAATAACGGTCGGTGATGATGAAGTGACAGAACTCGTTCTGGAAATGAGGACCACGGTCTTATCAGGTGATGCAGTACATATCGTTGCTGATGCAGAACAGACTGTCGGTTCGGGGCTGGAGCATGCATCCGTAAAGATTGTCGGAGACCGGTTACGGCGAAACCTGGATGCCACGCTCTCCTCTACCCTGAGCAATGAGCCTGGTATCTCCGAGCGAAGTATGGGAGTTGCACCCGGCAGGCCGGTCATTCGTGGACTCGGGGATGAACGGGTACTGATTCTTGAAGATGGACAGCGCACAGGTGATGTCTCCTGGACAACTGCAGATCACTCTGTTACCGTTGATCCATCTTCTGCTGAAGAAATTCAGATTGCAAGAGGCCCTGCTGCACTCGAGCACGGTTCGGGGGCAATTGGAGGAGTTATCAATGTAGTTCGCAATCAGATACCAAATAGTATTCCAACCAGTACAACCGGTTCTGTATCCTTACAGGGAATCAGTGTAAACAGAGGAGCTATGGCAGCTGGTAATCTCACCATCCCATGGCGCGATGATTATGTACTAAACCTTGACCTGAATGGCCGAATCGGACATGATTATGAGACTCCCGCCGGGCGCCTGGATAATTCATATCTTCAGACCACCAGTAATTCATTCGGTTTAAGCCATATCCGATCCTGGGGTTATGCCGGGATATCCGGTTCAATGTACATGAGTCACTATGGCATTCCTCCAGATCCGGTGGGTGGCCATCCCGGCGGTGTCGATATTGAAATGACCAAGTATCAGACCGAAGCACGAACTGAAATTCTATTAGGCAGCTCCTTTTTTGATCTGCTCGAAGTCCGCGGTTCGTTTATCAGGTATAATCATGTAGAAATCGAATCCAATGGCGTAATCGGCACCGAGTACGATATGGATACTACGACAGGTTCAGTCAAATTACGAAATAAGGATTGGGGAATTTTCAGTGACGGTGTTATCGGGGTGTGGGGTGAATATGTCGATTATTCAGTTTTTGGAACTACCGGTAATCCGGATTCAAAAGCCTGGAGTGGCTCTTTATTTGCTATTCAGGAAGCTGATATCGGACACCTGCACCTTGAAGCCGGCCTTAGATTTAACCACGTATCGGGCCGTCCGCAACAGGAACGTATAAGTGCCATTATCGGGAACGTACGTAACCGGAATTTTACGGGACTTGAGAGTTCTGCTTCTGCTATATACGATTTTGGGAGAGGATTTCACCTTGGAACAACTTTGATGCATTCCTGGCGTGCACCAAGCCTCGAGGAACTCTATTCCGAAGGCCCGCATCTTGCTGCGTATGCATTTGAAGTCGGTAATCCGGATTTAAAACCTGAACGGGGGCTTGGCACGGAACTTTTTGGCCGATATAAACATGACAGGGCAACAGTTGAACTAACCGGCTATTACAACTATTTCAGCAATTATATCCATTCTCAAAATACCGGGGAGATGAGGCCGCCTCGGGCAGACCTCTTTACTTATCAGTTTGTAGAGACCCGGGCTTCCATTTATGGAGCTGAGCTGTCTGCAGAGTATCAGCTCGTTAGAAATCTTGTCGCTGATGGAAGCTTATCACTCACAATTGGTGACCGGATCGTATCTGAGGAGGAGAAAGAAATTACCGGCCTCACTGAATCTGAACAACCGCTGCCCATGATCCCGCCATTCAAGGGTAATCTTGGGCTCCGGTACACATTTAACAGTTTCACCATAGGTGGACGGGCCAGGATGTCTGCAAAACAGGACAGGCTGGGAGAATTCGAAACTCCAACTGACGGGTATGCAGTGATTGACCTTAACCTTCAATATCGGTTCAATTGGGGCACTACCCTGCACACAATCAGCCTGAATGCATTGAACCTGTTAAACGAAGAATACTACAACCATCTCTCTAAAATCAAAGAGCTGTTCCCGGAGCCCGGCCGGTCTGTGAACCTCTTATACAGAGTTTACTTTTAACAGAAAATCACCCGAACCGCCTGCCTATTTCGTCCATAGGCATATAAACCAGAGTCGGTTTCTCCAGTGGATCTTTATAAGGTTCTTCACAGGCAAACAGCTGGTCAATCAGGGTTTCCATTTCAAACGATGTGAGTCTTTTTCCCCTGGGTATTGCAGTTCGTGATGCAAATGCAACAGCTACTTTTTTACGGGCATCAATTTTCAGATTCTTATCGTATTCCCGGTATTTGTGAAGCATCTCTTTCAATACTTTTCGTTCATCACCGATATCGATGTCAGCCGGAACTCCGGTGATTATCGCAGCATGGCCACTGAGCAATTCAATACTGAAACCCATGCGCTGGATAATTGGAAGTAATTCCTTAAGCAACGAAAAGTCTGTCGCTGAAAATTCAGTCGTCTGAGCAAACAGCAACTGCTGAGTACCCGGGAGAGATTCCTCCGTAGCACTTAATGCTTTTTCATAGATGATCCTCATATGTGCCCTGTACTGGTCTATCACACATAAACCTGTACGTGTCTGCGTCAGGATATATCGGTCATGAAGCTGCCAAAACCCTAATTCCCGATTACGGGAAATTTCGGTTTGTTTATCACTATCTGCAGGCTGAGTTTCCTCGTCATAGTCGTTCTTATAAAGTTGTCGACCGACCTCTTTTCCATCAAAACCACG